>CAWUMA010000067.1:0-4110 GCA_963923835.1 uncultured bacterium | reverse complement strand
GTCGGGAATCTTGAGGTCAGGAGTCGAAGCCATAGACTTACTCTACGGAATTCAGACAAGGAGCCACCCATGAGCCCCCGCGTCAGCGACCTTCTCGCCGGCCTCGCCCCAAGCGCCACTCTGGCCGTCGACGCCAAGGCCAAGGCCCTCAAGGCCGCGGGTGAGCCCGTCATTGGTTACGGCGCCGGTGAGCCTGATTTCCCAACTCCCGCCGCGATTGTTGAGGCCGCGGCCAAGGCCTGCCACGATCCCGCCAACCACAAGTACACCCCGACGGCGGGTATCCCGGAGCTTCGCGAGGCCATCGCGTTCAAGACCAAGCGCGACACCGGCTTGGAAATCGCCAGTTCTCAGGTCCTGGTGACCAACGGTGGCAAGCACGCGGTGGCGACCGCATTCATGACGTTGCTCAACCCGGGTGACGAAGTTCTCATCCCCGCGCCGTACTGGACCACGTACCCCGAGGCGGTGTACCTGGCTGGCGGAAAGCCGGTGTCGGTGATGACCAGCGAAGCCAACGGTTTCTGTCTGACCGTCGACGAACTCGAGGCGGCCCGGACTCCGAAGACCAAGCTCCTCGTGTTCTGCTCGCCCAACAACCCAACGGGAGCCGTGGTGCGCCCCGATGACGTGGCGGCAATCGGCCGCTGGGCCGCCGAGAACGACGTCTGGGTTCTCTGCGACGAGATCTACGAGCACCTCGTCTACGGCGACGCGAAGAACGTCTCGCTACCGGTGGTCGCCCCCGAGATCGCCGACCGGTGGGTCGTCGTGAACGGCGTGGCCAAGACCTACGCCATGACCGGTTGGCGTATCGGTTGGATGATTGGTGCTCCCGACGTGATGAACGCGGCCATCAACTACCAGAGCCAGACCACGTCGAACATCTCCAACATCTCCCAGCGCGCCGCCGTCGCCGCTCTCACGGGCGACTTGTCGGCCGTGGCCGAGATGCGCTCGGCCTTCGATCGGCGCCGCCAGACAATGACGTCGATGCTGAACGCCATCGACGGTGTGCACTGCGTGGAGCCCCACGGCGCTTTCTACTGCTACCCCAACGTGACGGGACTCTTGGGGCGCTCCCTCGGTGGGCGTACCTGCCACACGTCGGCCGAGCTGGCCGAGCACCTGCTCGAGACCATCAAGGTGGCCGTGGTGCCGGGGGAGGCGTTCGGCACGCCGGGCTACTTCCGTCTCTCGTACGCCTTGGGTGACGCCGACCTCGCCGAGGGCCTCCAGCGGTTCTCTGCTTTTGTGACGGCCGGCTGAGTACGTCTCGTCTCCTCGTAGGCTGGCACCTCTACAGAAAGGTCATGTGTGGCTCGGGTTCTCGTTACTGAAGAAATTGCGGCGTCGGGGCTCGACGAGCTCCGGGCGGCCGGTCACGAAGTCGACATCCAGTTGGGCCTGACGCCCGAGCAACTCCTCGACGCCGTGCAAGGCGCCCACGCCTTGATTATTCGCTCGGCCACGAAGGTCGACGCCGCCACGCTGGAGGCGGCCAAGGACATGATCGTGGTGGGTCGTGCCGGTATCGGTCTCGACAACGTTGACGTGGCCCGGGCGACCGAACTGGGCATCATGGTCGTGAACGCACCGGTGTCCAACATTCTGTCGGCCGCCGAGCAGACCATGGCCCTGTTGTTAGCCCAAGCCCGCAATATCCCCCAGGCCCACGGAGCCTTGAAGAACGGTAAGTGGGAGCGCTCGAAGTGGGAGGGTGTCGAACTCCACGGTAAGACCTTGGGCGTCGTCGGTCTCGGCAAGATTGGTGCCCTCGTGGCACAGCGGGCTCTGGCTTTTGGCATGCACCTTGTGGCCTACGACCCCTACATTTCGGAAGATCGCGCCCGTCACATGGGCGTCGAGTTGATGACTTTGGACGAACTTCTGACGCGTTCGGACTTCATCACCATTCACCTTCCCAAGAACAAGGAAACGACGAACCTTCTCGACGCGGCCGCCCTGCGCAAGTGCAAGCCGGGAGTTCGCATCATCAACGTCGCCCGTGGTGGCATTGTGAACGAAGCCGACCTCGCCGAAGCGGTGAAGTCGGGCCACGTCCAAGGCGCCGCCCTGGACGTGTTCGAAAAAGAGCCGACCACCGAATCACCCCTCTTTGAGTTGCCGTCCGTCGTGGTGGCTCCTCACTTGGGTGCATCGACGGTGGAAGCCCAGGACAAGGCAGGTGTGACCATCGCCGAGCAGGTCCAACTGGCCCTGGCCGGTGACTTTGTTCCCTTCGCTGTCAACGTGTCCGCGGGCGAGGTGTCGAATTCTGTTCGGCCGTTTATGGGTCTAGCCGAACTTCTTGGTCGGTTCATTGGCGGCTTGCTCGACGGCAAGCCCGCCGACCTCGAAGTCATTTACCAAGGCGAACTGGCCGGTTCCGGCACGAAGATTCTCACCCTCTGTGCGCTCAAGGGCCTTCTCAGCGCTACGGGTCACCAGGGCGTGTCTTTCGTGAACGCACCCCAGTTGGCCGCCGAGCACAACCTCACGTTCGGTGAGGTGTCCTCAGTGGAGTCATCGGAATACGTGAGCCTGATTACGGTTCGCTCGGGTGACCACGCGGTGTCGGGAACGCTGATGACCATCGGCACCCGAGTCGAAACTCGTCTCGTCAGTGTGGACGGCCACAGTGTGGAAATCGCCCCGACGAGTTCGATGCTCGTGGTGCGTAACGACGACCGTCCGGGCATGATCGGTCTCGTGGGCCTCGCCCTCGGCGAAGCGGAGATTTCGATTGCGTCCATGGCGGTAGGTCCCGACCCTCGTTCGAAGACCGCGCTCATGGTTCTTTCGACTGTTCAGCCGACTCCGCACGCGGTGGTGGAGCGACTGCGTGACTCCGAAGGCATCAAGGACATTCACCTCATTACTTTGAGGTAGTAATTTCTTTTCGAGAAAACTTTTATTAATATCCCTTTCCTTTATTTCATCGGGGAAGAGCGATTCAGTCCCGTGTGGATTTCGAAGCATCCCCCTTTTAGTTAGTGAGCCTTTCTAGGCTTTTTTCGCGACTGCCAAGGGGGGGAGTCGCGAAAAGGAGGGACTATGTCCTCATTGCTTGATGGGCTCTTGGGCGGAATAACCGTCGTCGGCCTTTTGATGTTGGCGCTCTTGGTAGTGCCGATTATTACCTTCATTATCCTCACGGTGGCTAATCGGTCCGAATCCGACACCACGGGCAAGCGACCCATGGCGGCTTTCTTCTTTGGCGGAGCGTTCCTCACCTTGATTCTGGCCGGACTCGGCTCTATCAACGTGGTCCGGGGGCTCACCAGCCTGATTGGGCGCCAAACCCAACCCGGAGTCGACTACATGTCGCACGCCGAAAGTGACGCCATCGCCCGCTCGGTGGTGATGGGTCTGTTGCTGCTCATGATTGCCGGTGCCGCCCACGTGATGCACCGTCGTCGCGGACTGGCCCTGGCCGATTCTGAGCCCGATGCCGGCAGCGCCACGCGTCGTCTGGCTCGCAGCTACGTCGCCGCAGTGAGCTTCGTGTCAGTTGTTCTCATCGTGATCACGCTGTTCGTGCTGTCGTACTCGGTGTTCCAGTTGATTGCCCCCGGCGTGTTTGAGGCGATGGGCACTCGTACGGACACTTTCCGCAGCATTCTGAACGAGCTCTACATCTTGATTGGTGTGTCGCTGGTGTTCCGTTCGCACCAGGCCCTGGCACCTTCGTCTCTGCGACTCTTCACTGGCCGCAACTCCAACTCGTCACCGACGATCTAGTCAGTCGTTCCTAGACAAACAGAACCCCCTCCGCGCTGTGCGCGGAGGGGGTTCTGCATTTCTCGTTACTAATTAAAACAACGTCGCGACGTCGACGCGCTCCATGATTTCGTCGGTCAGCAGGGGCAACGCGTCAAGGGCAGTCATGTTCTCGCGAACCTGATCGACGGTCGACGCACCAGTGATCACCGTGGACACGTTCTTGTTGCGGGCGCACCAGGCGATGGCGAACTGCGACAAAGTCACGCCCAGTTCGTCGCTGATCTCCTTGAGCTTGGCGACCTTGGCGTTACGCTCTGGGTCGCTCAACATGCCCTTGAGCCACTCGTAACCAGGCAGAGTCGCGCGCGAGCCCTCGGGGATGCC
>CAWUMA010000066.1:0-4114 GCA_963923835.1 uncultured bacterium | reverse complement strand
TCAACCTGGACGGACTGGTCGCCGAGGCGGCTCGCAACCACGGAGCCACTCTGCTCGCCGGCGTGGAGGCCGTGGACCTGGTCGACCGCACCACGTCGCCCGACGGCCTCGGTGGCGCCGGTGGTGTCGTGGTGAAAGACAAGGAGAGCGGCGACACGGCCGAAGTGCGTGGCCGTTTCCTCGTCGTCGCCGACGGACAGAACTCGCGCATCGGCCGCGAACTGGGCGTGACCCGCAACCGCGACTGGCCGATGGGCATGGCGCTGCGCGGCTACTACACGTCGGACCGCCACGCCGAGCCCTGGATCGACTCGCACCTCGACATCCGTGACCCCTCGGGCAAGGTCGTCCCCGGCTACGGCTGGGTCTTCCCGCTCGGTGACGGTCGCATCAACGTCGGCGTGGGACTGCTCTCCACCGGTGGCGCCTGGAAGGGTGTTAACACCACCAAACTCCAGGAGTATTTCGTCGCCCAGATTGCTGACGACTGGGGCCTCAGCGAGGCCACGAGTTGCGGTCCGGCGACCGGCGGTCGTCTGCCGATGGGTCTCGCCCTTGGTCCGCGTGTTGGCACCAACGTGCTGTGCGTCGGCGACGCAACGGGCACCATCAACCCCTTCAACGGTGAGGGCATCGCTTACGGCTACGAGTCGGGCCGCCTCGCGGCCGGCGTGCTCGGCGAAGCCCTGGCCGCCAACGACCCCGCTCTGCTCTCGCTCTACGAAGAGCGCCTCGAGCAGGCCTACGGCGAGTACTACAAGGTGGCGCGCGCCTTCGTGCGGATCATCTCCGAGCCGACGATCCTGGCCGCCTGCGTCGGGCTCGGTCTGCGTATCGAACCTCTGATGCGTGAATTGCTCGACATCATGGCCAATCTCATGCGTAACGACACGCGGGGACCGAGCGAACTCGGGTACCGCGCCCTCGTGCGTCTGGCCGACGCGCTGCCGGAGAAGGCCTACCAACTCCTGCTCGGGTCCGAGGGTTCGCGCGACTGATGCTGGCCACCTTCGTCATCTTTCTTCGCGAGGGCATCGAAGCCTCGATGATCGTGTCGATTTTGCTGGCCTATCTGCGCGCCAGCGGCAACCAGCGCCACTTCCGTGACGTCTACCTCGGCGTGGCCGCCGCGGTGGGACTCATCACGGCGGGTGGCACAGCCATCTACTTCTTGATCAAGGACTACGAGAACTCCCGTGTCCAGATCTATTTCGAGACGGCCACTTATCTCCTGGCGGCCATCGCCCTGACGGGAATGACCTTCTGGATGCAGCGCCACGCCCGCAGCATGTCCGGCGAGTTGCGCACCCGCAGCGAAGCCGCTCTCAGTGGTTCGGCGCGTTTCGGCATGGCGGCCCTGGCGTTCCAGGCCGTCAGTCGCGAGGGTCTCGAGACGATGGTCTTCACCTTGGCACTTCTCTTCGGGGCCGAATCGCTCGGGGGCCACGCCCAGCGCTGGGGCATGTTGGGTGGCGGCGTCCTCGGTCTGGCCTTCGCTCTCGTCATCGCCGTCGCGCTGTATCGCTTCGGTGCCAAGATCAACCTCGGTCGCTTCTTCAAGGTTCTCGGCGTGGTGTTGATGTTCTTCGCCGCGGGATTGCTGGTCGATGCCGTGCAGAACTTCGAAACCCTCGGCTGGCTGCGCATCGGACAGGGCGTGTTGTGGGACTCCGGTTCGGCCCTCACCCAGTCATCGACGTGGGGTGACCTCGCCCACTCCTTCTTCGGTTACTCCGACCGTCCGACTGCCCTCCAGGGTGTGGTGTGGCTGGTGTACCTCGGCGTGGTGCTGAGCGTCTTCACCCGTCGGGCGCGCCAGGCCCGTTAGGCCGCGCTCACCGGAGACGAGGAAGAGATCCGCGCCGACAGCGTGCGCGCCAGCGCCTCCACCGTCGAACGGGCCTTTTGGGGATCGGCCGACAGTGCCGTCAACGTGACTTCGTAGTGACCGTGGGCCACGACGACGACGTCCAGGGTCAGCGACAGGCTGATGGTCGAGAAGTAGTTCGTGGATTCACCGGCCCGCGACCACACCCCGAGACCGGTGTGCGGGCGCCACGACGACGTCTGCTGACCACCGGTCCAGGCCCCGCCCGAGGCGCCGTTCACAGCCACCACCTGCGCGTCGGTGAGGCACTTCCCGAAATCGGGCCGCGACATCTCGGCCACGTCACGGCGCACCATCTCGGTCGTGGCGTAGTACTGGGTGGTCGAGGCCACTTCGACCCCGCCGTACGACTCGGTGCGGAACAGATTCGATCCGACCTGGTAGTCGGGCACCTGAGCGGCCAGTCCGTAGACCCGGTCGCGCGCGTTGGACACGCCGAAACATTTCTGGAAGTACTTCGCACTGTGCGCGAAGGCGGTGTTCTGGGTCGAGACGATCGGGGGCACGGTCGGGTTCAGGCCCGGCGACGAGGCGAAGAACTGGATGAAGCCCGTCGGGTCCGGGAACCAGCGCGGACCGAGATCGGCCAGTGTGAGATTGACGGCACGCGTCTGCGCCAACTGGGCATCGACGGTGTTGCGCGAACTCCAGAACGTTCCACTCGCGGCGACCAGCGACACGAGAGCGGCCACGAGCACGGGGGCGATGGCGCGACGGCGCGTTTCGGTGACGCCCCCCGCGGCGCGCACGGCGTCACGTAGCTCCGTCCACTGGGCCGTGGTCGTGCGGCGCCAGCAGTAGCGCACGCCACCGGCGGTGGCGAAGAGGGCGACCGAACGCGGGAACTTCACGAGCACCACGCGGTGGAGCTGCGACCACGGGGTCTGCCACGCACTCACCGGCTCACCGGCGAGCTGGGTGAGACCCGACTCGTCGAAGAGGAGCGTGATGGGTTCGTGGGGGGCGTGAGGGACGAAGGTGGGGGCGACGGCCCAGCCCTCGGTGCGCAGCGTCACGATCTCGACAGCGCGGCGGCGGCGTCGGCGGCCGCCTCGCAGGTGCGCGCGAACTCCTCGTTCCCGTGGGCGAGGCTCACGAAGAGAATCTCGTAGGCGCCCGGGGCCAGCGCCACACCGCGCTCCAACATCGCGTGGAAGAACGGGGCGTAGAGGCCGTTGTCGCACCACGTGCGCGCCTCGGCCACGTTGCGGGGGTACTCACCGGATTCACGACCGATGTAGAGACCCATCAACGGACCGACCGTCGGGGTCAGTGCGAAGAGACCACCCTGTTGCACCGCGGCGGCGAAGTCCTCGGCGAATCGCGACACCCGTTCGGCCAATTGGCGGTAGTCCTCGTCGGTGACGCTCGAGAGCACGGCGACACCGGCCGCCGTCGCGAGCGGGTTTCCCGACAAGGTGCCGGCTTGGTACACCGGACCCTCGGGTGCGAGCGAGGCGAGCACGTCGGCGCGGCCACCGAAGGCCCCGACGGGCAGACCCCCACCGATCACCTTGCCGAAGCACCACAGGTCGGGGGTGACCCCGAAGGCCGCCTCGGCGCCACCGGCGCCCAGGCGAAAGCCCGTGATGACCTCGTCGAAGATCAGCAACGCGCCCACGCGGTCGCACTCGGCGCGCAGGCCCTCGAGAAAACCGGGCGCCGGGGCGACCAGATTCATGTTGGCCGCAACCGGTTCGACGACAACGGCCGCGACGGTCTCGTCGAGCGTGGGCACCTCGTTGTAGGGGTAGTTGCGCGTGTCGGCAGTCGCCCCGCGGGTCACACCGGCCGAACCGGGCAGACCGAGCTGGGCCACCCCGCTGCCACTGGCCACGAGCAGACCGTCGGAGTGGCCGTGGTAACAGCCGTCGAACTTGACGATGACGTCGCGGCCGGTCGCGCCACGTGCCAGACGCACCGCACTCATCACGGCTTCGGTGCCCGACGAAACGAGACGAACCTTTTCGAGGCCGGCGACGCGGGCCACGAGAGCCTCGGCGAGGAGCACCTCACCCTGGGTGGGGGCGCCAAACGTGGTGCCGAGGGCGGCGCGCTCGGTGATGGCGCGCACGACGTCGGGGTGGGCGTGACCCAACAGCGACGCCCCGTAGGACTGGACGTAGTCGATGTACTCGCGGCCCTCGACGTCGGTGACCCGGGCGCCGCGGCCGCTCACGACCGTGTAGGGCACTCCCCCGACCGAACGGAAACTGCGCACCGGCG
>CAWUMA010000065.1:0-4127 GCA_963923835.1 uncultured bacterium | reverse complement strand
AAGCCTTCGGCGCGGAGTTGGTCGGCCATGCGGGCCACGGCCGCTGGGTTGGAGGTGAGCACCACGCCACGCCGGTCCCGGGTCCAGCCCCGCACGTGGGCCGCGATACGGGCGGGGTCGCCCTGGACGACCGGCGGCGAGATCAACCCGCCATCGGCGCCACCGGGCGCGAGTTCTGCCGTGATGCGTCGAGCGAACGACGACGCGGCGTCCACGTGCAACAAGGGCACTTCCCCATCGGCGCGCCACGTGGTGGCCACGGTGTCGGTGAGTTCGCGCTCCTCATCGAGCAGGTCCGCGAGTCGCTGCTCCACCCGACGGGGGTCGACCACGAGCACCCGAGCGTTGGGGAGTTCGTCGAGGACCGTACGCGGCGACTCCACGAAGAGCGACATCCAGCCTTCGAGTCCGTCAGGCAGATGACCCTCGCCGATGCGCTCGAGGACGTGGGCGCCCCAGTGGTTGTCCCGGGCCCACTTCGCGGCGTGGGCACGGGCCGCCTCGTCGGGCACCCACTCACGGGCCGGCGCGATGACGGCCTCGTCGAGGTCCAAGACGGAGCGCTGGCTGCCCACGTCGAGCACCGCGAGACGCTCAAGGTCGTCACCGAAGAAGTCCAGACGAATCGGCTCGTCACTCTGGGGCGACCAGAGGTCCACGATGCCACCGCGAACGGCGAACTCGCCACGGTGCTCCACGAGCGGTTCACGGCGGTATCCCCCGCGGGCCAGGTATTCGAGAAGTTCGTCGCGGTCGCACGACCCACCACGCGTCACGCGCCACGGTTCGGGGGCCGCACCGGGCGGAAGAATCTGCGAAATGGACCGGGCCGACGCCACGAGGACCCGCGGTGGTTGGGGTCCGCGCAGGCGGTCTCGCACCACGACACGCGCGGCCATCACCTCGGCGTCGGGGCTCACCCGCTCGAGCGGGTGGGTGTCCCAACCGGGCCACAGGGCCACCGCGTCGGGCTCACCGAGCAACGCCGACACGGCGCGGGCGAGGTCATCGGCCTCGCTCGAGGTGGCCGTGATCGCGACGAGGACGCCCTCGTCGAGGGCTTCGGCGGCAACAGCCAACGGCGTCGAATAGGAGGACGGAGTGAGACCCTCAGAACGCACCGATGCCCGCAGCGAGGGGGCCAGGGCGTCAAGAACGCGGCGCAGCGCGCTCACGAGGCGTTGATGCGAGCTTGCGCCTGTTCGGCGGTGAGTTCCATCAACAACTCAATCGCGTCGGCGGCCGCCTCGACGTCGGCGCGCAACGACTCACGAGCCTCACCCCGTGGCGGCGTGAGCACCCAGTCAGCGCCACGGTCCTTGTGGGGTGCCTTGCCGATACCGATACGTAGGCGCGTGAAGTCCTGGGTGCCGAGCACCCCCGCAATGGAGCGCAGTCCGTTGTGGCCGGCGAGTCCGCCACCGAACTTGACCTGACGGCGACCCGGTTCGAGGTCGAGTTCGTCGTGGACGACGATCAGGTGGTGCAGGTCCTCGAGAGAGGTGCGTTCGAGCAAGGGAGGCAGCGCGGCACCCGACTCGTTCATGTAGGTCGTGGGCACGGCCAGGGTGACCGGGCCGAGCGGCGTGGTCACGGTCGCCATTTGGCAACGTTGGCGTTTCTCGAGCGAGAGAGTCGCGCCGTGACGTTGCGCCACGAGACGCACGGCGTCGCCGCCCACGTTGTGACGAGAGCCCTCGTAGGAGGAACCGGGATTGGCCAGTCCCACCACCACCAACCGTGAGGCGGTGCCGGTGCGCTGGCGAGTGCGCCGCAGCGCCACGAACTAGGCCGTCGGGGCGCCCGGGGCGGCCGTCTTGGCGGCTCGGCCCTGGAAGGAGGTCACGCACACGGCCGCGGGGTCACCCGCCACCGACACGCCCGCGGGCAGCGGGAGGTCGCCGATGCGAATCGAGTGACCGGGCTTGAGCTCCGAGATGTCGACGTTGACGAAGACGGGGATGTCGGCCGGACGGGCCTTGACCATGAGGCTGAACAGCTGCTGGTCCACTTCCCAGTCGGCGTGACGCACTTCGACGGCGTCGCCGATCATGTGCAGTGCGACCTCGGCCACGACGGGCTGGTTGGGGTCAACGACCTGGAAGTCGATGTGGGCGACCGTGCCGCGCGTGGGGTGACGCTGAATCTCGCGCGCCAACACGGTGTAGGTAGTGCCGTCGGCGTCGAGGGTGATCAACGAGTTGAGACCCTGCTCGCCCGAGACGGCGGTGCGGAAGGCCTTGGCGTCCACGGCGACGGGAACCGGCGCAACGCCGGGACCGTAGACGACGGCCGGAATCGAGCCGGCACCACGCAGGCGGCGCGAGGCCCGCGTGCCGTGCGGACGGGTGGTCGTGGCGTGAAGGGTGGCCTGGGACATGTTCGAAACTCCTCGCAGTGCGCGCCCGCGGCGCGCGACACACAGGGAGAGAAGTTTAGCCGTTTCCCGGGAAAACGGAAATTGGCCTAGAGGAGGTTCTCGCCGTTGAAGATGTGGCTGACCGACGAGTCTTCGAAAATGGCCGAAATCGCCGTGGCGATGATGGGGGCCACCGAGAGGATCTCGAGCTTCTCGAAGCGCCGCTCCTGGGGCAGGGGCAGGGTGTCGGTCACCACGACCCGGCTCACGGGGGCGTTGAAGAGTCGTTCCACGGCCGGGGGCGAGAAGACGGCGTGGGTCGCCATCACCCAGATCTCCTCGGCGCCGAACTCCTTAAGCAGGTCGCACGCGGCCACGATGGTGCCGGCCGTGTCGATCATGTCGTCGATCAAGACGCAGTGACGACCGTCCACGTCACCGACGATGTGACGGGCCTCGACGTGGTTCATCGTGCCCGTCGGCCGGGTCTTGTGCACGAGGGCCAGGTCGCAACCCAGGTGCTGGGCGTAACGTTCGGCGACCTTCACGCGGCCGGCGTCGGGGGCGACGACGACCAATGAGTGGGGGTCGGCGTTCTCCTTGAGGTACTGCTCCAACACGGGCGCCGCCACGAGGTGGTCGACGGGGATGTCGAAGAAGCCCTGAATCTGGCCCGAGTGGAAGTCGACCGACAACACGCGGGTCGCCCCGGCCGTCTGGAGCATGTCGGCGATGAGCTTGGCGCTGATGGGTTCGCGTCCGGCCGACTTGCGGTCCTGTCGGGCGTAGCCGTAGTTCGGAATGACCGCCGTGATCGACTTGGCCGACGCCCGCTTGGCGGCGTCAATCATGATGAGTTGTTCCATCACCGCGTCGTTCACGGGAGAAGCGTGGGTCTGCACGATGAAGACGTGCGCACCACGAATCGACTGATCGAAGCGACAGTGAATCTCGCCGTTGGCGAACTTCTTCACGTTCGACGCCGTCAGCTCCACTCCGAGTCGCTCGGCAATCGCTTCGGCCAGTTCGGGGTGGCAGGTCCCCGAGGTCACGACGAGGCGACGCTTGGCGAGGGACTCCACGACCTTCAGCGTAGTGCGCGCCACCGCGTCACTCAGGGGCCGACGACGGTGAAGGGGGCCACGGTCTCGCCCGAGGCGACGTGCGCGCCGGGCCGCAGGACGACGAACGAACCCACCTCGGCCTCGGGGCCCACGACCGCACCCGTACCCTCGGCCGCCCCGATGACGGCGCGTTCGCCCACGGTCACGTCACGCAGAACACAGTTCGGACCGAGTTGGGCGCCCGCCCCGATGACGCAGTGCCCCTTCAGGACCGAGCCCGGGGCCACCGAGACATCCACGGCAAGCTCGACGTCGGCGTCAATGTGGGTGTTATCAGGGTCCCAGATCGAGACGCCGCGCTGGAGCCAGCGCTCGTTGATACGACGGCGCAGCACCTTTTCGGCGGCGGCCAGTTGGAGGCGGTCATTCACACCGGCCGTCTCGCCCGGGTCGGGGGCGACCACGGCACGAGTGTCGTAACCCATGTCGCGCAGAACGGCCACGACGTCGGTCAGGTAGTACTCCTGCTGGGCATTGGCCCGGCCGACGCGGCGAAGCGCCGGACCGAGCACGCTCTGGCGCACCACCATGATCGAGGTATTGACCTCGTGGAGGGCGCGCACGTCGGGCGAGGCGTCACGGTCCTCCACGATGGCGGCCAGAGATCCGTCTTTGGCCCGGACGATCCGGCCGTATCCGGTGGG
>CAWUMA010000064.1:0-4164 GCA_963923835.1 uncultured bacterium | reverse complement strand
GCGAAAACAGGATTCCCCAGCCCTCGCCGAGCCATTCGTGGAACTTGACGGTGCCCTCGGTGGTCTCCGCCGTGAAGTCGGGGGCCACATCACCCAAACGGATTGACATCTGTTCTCCTTCGTGTAGGCCCGCCCTTTCGGCGGACCAAGGCAATTTAGTGGTTCAACCGTGATATCACGCTTTTTCTATCAGATTTGTAGGAATATGCCTTTCGTCCCTACGACACCTGCGAAACTGAAAAGATGACCGACGCCCCCCGACCCGTGGTGGCCGCCTTTGACCTCGATGGCACCCTGACCGACGGTGGCTCCGTCTTTCCCTGGCTGGTCGCCAACGCGGGTTGGGCGCGGGTGTACCAGGCCTCACTCCGGTTGGGCCTTCCGCTCATTGTGGGAGGACTGCGTTCGGGGGCAGCGGCCGACCGGGCCAAGGAGCGCCTGTTTCGCGCCACTCTGCAGGGTCGCTCCGCGGATGACGTCGCGGCCGTATCGAGGGCGTTCGCCCGTGAGCACCTCGCCCACGAGGGCCGCCCAGCCGTGCTGGCTCGGCTCGCGTGGCACCTCGACCAGGGCCACGACGTCGTGCTGGTGTCCGCCTCGCCCGAGCTCTACGTCGGGGTCGTGGCCGAACAACTCCGGGCGCAGGGTTTCTGCGGCACCCGCCTCGCGGTCGACCCCCGGGGCAACCTGACGGGCAGCTACCTCGGGCGCAACTGTCGGGGCACGGAGAAAATGCGGCGCCTCGATGAGTGGATCACCGGTCGCGGGTACCCCACCACTCCCCTCGTCTACGCCTACGGCAACTCCCGGGGTGACCGCCGGATGCTCGAACGCGCCGACCGCCCCTTCAACGTCGGGAAACTCGGCCCGCTGTCGCGACTTCGTCGCTTCCCGCGCCTAGCCGCGTAGGCGCGGAGCCAACTCGACGAGACCGCGTTCGCGGCCGTCGTAGGTGACCTGCATGGCCGCGGCGCCCTCGCGCCAGGCCAACACCGCGTCGTGCTCGTCGATGAGCCCGACGTTGATCTCGTACACACCGTCGAGCAGGGGGACGTCGGCGAAGTCGATGCCCACGACCGTGGCCCCGGCCTGGAGTTGCACCGGTGCGGAGTGGGGGTCGGAACGGCTGACCAGTTGTCCCTCGCGGCTGTACACCTCGAGTACGAGTCGGGCCCCGACGGGTTGGCTCGCCGAGACGGTGACGTCGAGTGCCAACCCGCCACCGTGGCGGACATCGAACGATCCCGTGGGCGACGTGACGGCGTCGATCGAAATCGACGCGGCCGACTCGCGGGCCGCTTCGCTCTGGGTCGCCTCGAGCAGGTGCGCCCGGAAGACACCGAGGGCGTCGGAGACCGCCCCGTTGGCGACCAGTTGACCCTGCTGGAGCACGACGGCCCGTGTGCACAAGGTGCGCACCTGGTCGGCGTTGTGGGTGACCAGAAGAATCGACCGGCCCTCGTCCTGGAAACGGCGAATCCGGTCAATGCACTTGGCCTGGAAACGTTCATCGCCCACGGCGAGAACCTCGTCAACCACGAGGATGTCGGGATCCACGTTCACGGCGACCGCGAAGGCGAGGCGCACGTACATACCCGAGGAGTAGAACTTGACCTGCGTGTCGATGAAGTTGCCGATCTCGGAGAACTCCACGATGTCGTCAAAGATGGCGTCAATCTGTCGGCGTGAAAAACCCAGCATGGCGCCGTAGAGGTAGACGTTGTCGCGGCCCGAGAGTTCGGGCTGGAACCCCGCCCCCAGCTCAAGCAGCGCCGCGAGAGATCCGCGCAGTCGAATTTCACCACGGGTCGGCTTCAAGACACCGCAGATGCACTTGAGCAACGTGGACTTACCCGAGCCGTTGTGACCAAGCAGACCCACCGTTTCGCCCTGATCCACCGAGAAGTTCACGTCATCGAGCGCCACGAACCGTTCCGTGCGCCCCGACCGGGGGTGTAACAGCCGCTCCTTGAGTGACTGGTGGCGTTCGTGGTGAATGGTGAAATTCTTGGTGATGCCCGCGACGTCGATAACGGTGGTCATTAGAGCGTCGACTCAAAGTTCTCTTCGAGGCGTCCGAAGACGGCCTCGGCCACCAGGAAAAACACGAGCATCACGGCGATCAGGCCCAGGTTCACTTCGAGGAAAGTGGAGTAGGGCCAGCTGGGCAACACGTGGAGCGAAGCCGATGCCGTCGTGGACGTCACCGTCGTGGCCACGTAGAAGACGCGCTGGAAGGTCAGCACGATGAGCGCCAGCGGGTTCAAGAAGTAGAGCGTGGCCAGACCGTGGCGGTGCAACGGGGCGGCGATGGCGTTCTCGTAGGAGTAGACGATCGGAGTGGCCCAGAACCACAACTGGAGAGCCACCTCCATCAGGTGCTTGACGTCGCGGAGGTACACCGTGAGCGCCGACACGACCATCGCCACGCCGGCGGTGAAGAGATAGAGGGCGATGAACGACAGCGGCAGAAGCGGCAGCCATCCCCAGTCGGGTGCGTGACCGGTCACCGCCATGAAGGCCACGAGGACGGTCAGTTGGCTCACGAAATACACCGCGGCGCTTCCCACGTTGGCCAGCGGGAGAATCTCGCGAGGAAAGGCCACCTTCTTCACGAGGGCGGCGCGATCAACGATCACACCCGTCGCAGCCGTGACGGCGTTCTGGAAGAAGTTCCACACCACGAGACCGCTGAAGAGATAGAGGGCGAAGTTCGGCACGCCGTTCTTCAGCAAGACGGAGAACACCAGGAAGTAGGTGGTCAGGGTCAAAGCCGGAGCCAGCATCGACCACACGAAACCAAGAGCCGAACCCTTGTACTTAATCCGGATGTCGGAGACGATGAGGCCACCGAGCAACTCTCGGCGCGACCAGAGATTTGCCAGGCGCCGGCCAAGACCGACGCGAGCACTCACGACGCGAACTGGGGTGTTCTCCAGATTGCGGTGAGTTCCGGGCACTAGGCCCCAGTGCTCACGGTCGCACGCTCAATGACCGCGTCGATGAATCCGTACTCCAAAGCCTCCTGAGCGGTGAACCACCGGTCACGGTCGGAGTCGGCCTCGATGCGCTCGAGCGGCTGGCCGGTGTGGAACGCGATGCGTTCGGCGAGCGTCTTCTTCATGTAGATGATCTGCTCGGCCTGAATCGCGATGTCCGATGCCTGTCCCTGCATGCCACCCATCGAGGGCTGGTGCATCAGGATGCGACTGTGCGGCAGGGCGAAGCGCTTGCCCTTGGCGCCGGCGCACAGGAGAAACTGGCCCATCGAGGCGGCCATGCCGATGCACACGGTGCGAATGTCGCACTGGACGTACTGCATCGTGTCGTAAATGGCCAGGCCGTCGGTCACCGAACCACCGGGCGAGTTGATGTACAACGAGATGTCCTTGGTCGGGTCCTCGGCGGCCAACAACAACAGCTCGGAGCACACCCGATTGGCGGCCGACTGGGTCACCGTCTCGCCCAGAAAGACGATCCGCTCGCGCAAGAGGCGCTGGTTCACGTCAAGATTGCCGAGTCCTTCGGCCATGGAAACAACTGTCATGGGTTCCAATCTACCCGTCGCTTCCTGAAATTTCGGCGAGTGCCTAGAGTGGTCACCGAGCGGACGTGGCGAAATTGGCAGACGCGCTGGTTTTAGGTACCAGTTCTTCGGAGTGTGGGTTCGAGTCCCTCCGTCCGCACCGAAAAGATTTCTCTTTCGCCGGGCCCTAATGCCGTGTAGGATGTCAATTCGTTGTTTTGCCGCAGATTGCGGTGGAGACCGACTCCTGATGGTTCGAGTTGGACTCGCAACCAGATCAATTGGAGTTTCATGTCCCCCACTTTTCTTGAGTTGGGCGTCCCTGCGCGCCTGTGTGACCGCCTGAGCGCGCGGTCGATCGAAGAAGCCTTCCCCATCCAGGAGGTGTCCATCCCCGACGCCCTGGACGGACGTGACGTCGTCGGCAAGGCGGCCACCGGTTCGGGCAAGACCCTGGCTTTCGGCCTGCCCGTGATGGCCTTGACTCAGGGTTCACGGCCGCGCCGTCCCGGTGCCTTGATCTTGGTGCCCACCCGCGAGCTCGCCGCACAGGTCCAAAAGGAGCTGGCGCAGCTGACGACCGATCGCGGTCGGCGCATCCTCGCCATTTACGGTGGCACGCCGTACCACACGGCTCG
>CAWUMA010000063.1:0-4226 GCA_963923835.1 uncultured bacterium | reverse complement strand
GATCGAAGAGGCCCAGGCCGACCGATTCCGTCGAAAGGCCCAGGCCGAGGGCCTCGTGGGTTCAGCCCCACCCGAAGAAGAGAAGCCGGCCAAGCCCGAAAAGGTCGCGAAGAAGGCCACCAAGGCAACCAAGGCCGTGAAGGCGACGACGGCCGAGCCCGAGGCTCCCGTGGTGGTGGAGACGCCCGCGGCTCCCGTGGAGACCCCCGCGGTCGTCGAAGAGGCGCCCGCCCCCGCGGCCGAAACCCCCGCCGCTCCGGCGCGTGGTGTGCGCAGCCGCACCGTGGCGCCCAAGCCCGCCCCCACGCGCAGGGTGTCGCCTGACGGGCCCACCACGATTCGACCCACGCAGCGCCCGACGGGCCCCGAGGGGGAGGGTGGTCAACGTCCGCCCCTGTCGGCCACGGGCCGCCCGATTCCGCCGCCCCCCGGTCGACCTCTGTCGGCCACGGGACGCCCCATTCCGCCGCCCCCGGGCGCTCGTCGACCGGTGCCCAGCACGGGTCGAACCGGTGCGCCCGGCCGTCCCATGGGTGCACGACCCGCCGGTGGTCCACCGCGACCCGGTGGCGGACGTCCGATGGGAGCGGGCACGGGTTTCGGAGGGCCGCGTCCCGGCGCACCCGCCGGTCCGGCCGGCCGTGGAGGCCCACCCCGTGGCGGTGCCGCCGGTGGTCCGCGCGGCTCACAGCGTAAAAAGACGGCCCGTCGCCGTCGCAACGTCGAGGAGCTCGAGCCGACCCAGATGACCACGTGGCAGCCGAGTAACGCTCCGGTGCCCGAGGGAGAAATCATCATCGAGCGCGGCTCGACGGCCAAGGACGTCGGCCCGAAGCTGAACCGCTCGGCCGCCGACATCATTCGCTTCTTGTTCCTCCAGGGCGAAATCGTCACGGCCGTGCAGTCGCTGACTGACGACATGATCGAGCTCTACGCCGCCGAAGTGGGTGCCGAGATCCGTCTCGTCGACCCGGGCGCCCAGGAAGAAGCCGAACTCCTCGCGAAGTTCTTCGACGAGGACGACCTCGACGACCAGATTGAAGCGACGCCGCGTCCGCCGGTCGTGACCGTCATGGGTCACGTCGACCACGGTAAGACGATGTTGCTCGACAAGATCCGCCACACCAACGTGGTGGCCGGTGAGGCCGGTGGCATCACCCAGCACATCGGCGCCTATCAAGTGGTGTGGGGAAATCGGGCCATCGCGTTCCTCGACACCCCGGGTCACGAAGCCTTCACGGCGATGCGCGCGCGTGGCGCCCAGGTCACCGACGTGGTGATTCTGGTCGTGGCCGCCGACGACGGCGTGATGCCCCAGACCATCGAGGCGATCAACCACGCCAAGGCGTCGGGCGTTCCCATCATCGTGGCCGTCAACAAGATCGACAAGGCCGACGCGAACCCCGACCGCGTGCTCCAGCAGATTGCCGAACACGGCCTGGTACCCGAGAAGTGGGGTGGCGACACGATTGTCGTCGAGATCTCCGCGTTGCAGGGAACCAATATCGACGAACTTCTCGAGCAGGTGTTACTCGTGGCCGACGTTGCCGAACTCAAGGCCCGTCCCAGCGGACGCGCCGTCGGCACCGTGCTCGAGGCCAACCTCGAAGTCGGTCGCGGCCCCGTGGCCACGATCATGGTCCAAAAGGGTCTCCTGCAGGTGGGTGACCCCGTGGTCGCCGGTGCCGCATTCGGCAAGGTGAAGGCCCTCATCAACGACCAGGGCAAGCAGGTCAAGTCGGCCGGACCGTCCACCCCGGTGCAGGTGCTCGGATTCTCCGAGCCGCCCTTCGCCGGTGACGAGATGCGCGTGGCCAACGACCTCGGTCACGCTCGCGACCTCGCCGAGGCCCGCGCCCAGCGGGCCCGCGTCATGGGTCACCAACCGGTGGCCGCCGGAGCCGGAGCCCGACTCGAGGACCTCTTCGAGCAGATTCAGCGCGGCGAGACGGCGACGCTCAACATCGTGCTCAAGGCCGACGTGCAGGGTTCGCTCGAAGCCTGCACCGAGTCGCTGCGCAAACTCGAACGTGACGACGTCAAGCTCGTCATCGTCCAGCGCGGCGTGGGCGGCATCACCGAGAACGACGTCCAGTTGGCGAAGGCCTCACGGGCCACCATCATCGGATTCAACGTCCGTCCCGACCGCCGCAGCCGTGACCTGGCCGAGGCCGAGGGCGTCGAGGTTCGCACCTACGAAATCATCTACAAGTTGATCGAAGAGATCGAGGCCGCCATGCTCGGTCTGCTCTCGCCGGTCTTCGAAGAAGTGGTCACGGGCGAAGCCGAGGTTCGCGAGGTCTTCCGTATTCCGAAGATTGGCGCCATCGCCGGTTGCTTCGTGCTCAACGGCACCATCACCCGCGGCTCCAAGGTGCGCTTCCTGCGCGAGGGAACGATCATCTGGAAGGGTTCGATCACGTCGCTCAAGCGCTTCAAGGACGACGCCCGCGAGGTGGCGGCCGGCTTCGAGTGTGGTATCGGTCTGTCCGACTACCAGGACCTCAAGCCGGGCGACATCATCGAAACCTTCGACGAGCGCGAAATCCCGCGCACGGCGTAGCGATGGCCCACGGCTCGGGCTCCCACCATCCGTACCCCCGCTCGGCGAGGGTGAATCAGATCCTGCGCGAAGTGATTTCGGACGAGCTCGTCCGGCTCGCCGACATCGACGACCGTCTCGGCTTCTTAACGGTGACCGACGTCGAAACCTCGCCCGACCTTCGCCAAGCCGTGGTCTTCTTCGACTCGCTGACCTCCGACGCCCGTGAGGCTCTCGAGGATCTGCGAGTGGAGATTCAGTCGGCCGTAAACGTCCAAACCCGATTGAAGCGCACACCGAAGCTCAGTTTCCGCGAGGACCCCGCTGTCGCCCAGGGCGAGGCGGTCGACGAGGTGTTGCGCCGCAGCCACGATGAACGCGAGTAGCGGCCTCCTCCTCATCGACAAACCGGCCGGCATGACCAGCCACAGTGTGGTCTCGCGCGTCCGTCGGGCCGTGTCGGTCAAGCGTGTGGGCCACGCGGGCACCCTCGATCCGATGGCCACGGGACTGCTCGTCATCGGAGTGGGCCCGGCCACGCGACTACTCCAGTACTGCCAACAGTCGGTGAAGCGCTACACCGGCACCGTCAAGCTCGGTGTGGCCACCGATTCGCTGGACGCCGACGGGCTCGTCACGGACACGGCCCGGGTGCCGAGTCTCGATGACGTCGCCATGAACGAGGCGGCCCGGGGTTTGACTGGTGACATCACCCAGATTCCCCCGATGGTTTCGGCGATCAAACACGAAGGGCGTCGCCTCTACGAGTTAGCCCGCCAGGGCGTCGAGGTCGAACGTGCCGCCCGGCCGGTCACCATCTCGGCGTTCTTGCTGTCATCAACCTCAGACCCTTCGGTGTGGAACTTCGACGTGACCTGTTCGGTCGGCACGTACGTCCGAGTTCTGTTGGCCGACCTCGCAGAACGCATCGGCACCGTCGGCCACCTGACGGCGCTTCGACGTGAGTCGAGCGGGTCGTTCCGGGTGGACGAAGCGTTGACCCTCGACGAACTCGATCGGCGGGCCGCGGATGGTTCGTTGCGCATCGCTCCGGCCCGTGAGATGGTGCGCGACTTCGCCACCGTCGCGGCGACTCCCGATGAGGTTGCCCAGATGCGCCGTGGTCAGCGACCCCGTTTCGAGGCGTCGGCCGCCGAGGTCGCTGTTCTCGACGGTGACGGCGAACTCGTCGGTCTGGCTCGGCGCCGTGACGACGCCTATCAACCGTTTCTCGTGCTGCCCGTCGGGGACGAGGGGTAGGTTCGCATCGTGCGGGTTCTGCGTGACCACGAGGGAACTCTCGGGCCCGGGCCGCGCGTCGTCGCGGTGGGCGTTTTTGATGGATTGCACCGGGGGCACCAGGCTCTGCTGCACTCGTGCCTGACGTTGGCTGACGGTGCCGCGACCGCGGTCGTCACGTTTGATCCCCACCCGGCTGTCGTGCTCGCCCCCGACCGCGCTCCCTCGCAGTTGGCGACGCTCGAACAACGACTCGAGGGGCTCGCGGTGTTGGGGGTCGACGCGGTGCGGGTCGTGACGTTCTCGGACGAGCTGGCTCGCGAATCGGCCGAGTCGTTCGTGGAGCGGGTCCTACTCGCCGAGTGCGCCGCGTCAGTCGTGGTAGTCGGCGAGGACTTCCGTTTCGGACACGACCGACAGGGTGACGTGTCGTTGTTGCGCACGA
>CAWUMA010000062.1:0-4331 GCA_963923835.1 uncultured bacterium | reverse complement strand
CCTAGGTGGTGAGTTAGGAACATTGTTCGCCCGTCCGATACTGCGAACAATTTGGCGTGGCAACTTGCGTCGACTCGCCGAAATTGTGACGAGGTAGTCAAGGCAATTCACCTGGTTGGTGTCACACGGCGCGGATAGCGTGAGCGCCGTGATGTCCTCAATCGACGACAACGCTACGCAAAGCGCACTCCTCGAAGCGACCATCGTCTTCTTGGAGGAACACGATGAAGCGAAGTTGCGCGTCAAGACAATCTGCGTGAACGCGAGCCTCACCTCGAGCGTGATCTATTCACGCTACGGATCACGCGAAGGTCTCATTGATCGGGCCTACATCGAGATCTACCGACGAGCGTGCGATGGATCGTTGCAACACGGTCGTGAGTGGGCCTCGCGCATTTCGAAGGACACCCCCGCCCTCGCCGTGTGGGGTGAAGTCTTGGGACGTGACAGCGACCGAACGGCCGCTTTTCGTCGCCGCTCGCTGCGTCTACGCGTTCTGGCCAAGACCCTCACCCGCCCGAGCATCCGTCAAGAAGTATCAGCAATCCACGAAAAATTCATGACCGAACTCGGCGTGGTTTTCGATGCCCTCGTCCAAAAGGGCCAGTTAGGTTCGCGTCTGACCGGTGCTCAATGGGCCGCGGTCTTCTCGTCGCTTTGGATGAGCGACCTGATGTTGGGACACAACGTCAGCGAGGACATCGACAACCTGCTGCGGGTGGCCGACGGACTGGTCAATTCCCTCTCCGCCTAGAACCGATCTTCACCCGCTCCCGTCACGGTACGATTCGCACAGTGACTCGTGGACGCCTCGCCATTCTCGGGTCGGGCGAAACCGCACCCGGGATGACCAAGGTTCACCGGGCTCTTCTCGACACGCTCGACCATGTGGACGCCGTGAGTCTGGACACCCCCTACGGGTTCCAGGAGAACGTCCCTCAGATGACCGAGAAGCTCGTCGAGTATTTCGACATCTCACTTCGAACCCGGCTCGAGCCGGTCTCGTTCACGTCGTACGCGGCATCGAGCGCGGTCGATCGTGAGGTCGTGCGTCAACGTCTCGACCGCGCCACGTACGTCTTCGCCGGACCGGGTTCTCCGTCGTACGCGCTGGCCCAATGGGGGCCGCTGGGTCTGACCGATCAACTCACCGGCGTCATCGAACGGGGCGGCGTGGTCTGCTTCGCCTCGGCAGCGGCGCTAACACTCGGCCAATTCACACTTCCGGTCTACGAGATCTACAAGGTGGGAGAAGAGCCTCGTTGGCTTGACGGGCTCGGACTCTTGGGCCGCCTCGGCCTACCCTGCGTCGTTCTCCCCCACTACGACAACGCCGAAGGTGGCAATCACGACACGAGTTGTTGCTACGTGGGTCAGCGCCGCTACCGCGCACTCGAAGATCTCCTACCCCCAGGCGTCGCCACCTTCGGGGTTGACGAGCACACCGCCGCCATTGTGGATTTTGAGTCCGGCTTGGTCAGTGTGGAGGGTCGTGGAGACGCCCACTGGCGCACCGCGGACGGCGATCGGGTTCTGACCAACGGCTCGGTCACGCCCCTGTCCGAATTGGTCGTCGTGGCCACGACTCCGACTTCGGTGCGCGTGGAAAACCCCGACAACCGCGCGGGCGAAGAACCGATCGACCTGGCGAGGCGCGTTGAAAATCGCGCCACGGGTTGGGAATCAGACCTAGCTCGACTGGTCGCGATGGCCGCCACCGGAGGTGAAGGGTTCATCGATCCCACGGCACTCGTGGAAGCAGTGTTGGAGATGCGAGTGCGCGCCCGCGCGGCCAAAGACTTCGCCGGGGCCGACGCCCTCCGAGACGCTTTGACAGAAAGCGGCATTGAGATACAAGATGGTCCCTCGGGTACCACCTGGCACCTGAAGCCCCGGGCGCAGTAGTTCGCCCTTCGGGTAACGAAGGCCCCCCGGCGTCCCACCAGGCAGTGGTGGAGTGGGACGCCGGGGAACCCCCGAATGTGTCGACTACTAGTAGTCGATCGAGGTGCGCCGGTTGGGCGTGTAGACCTTGCCGCGACCGAACTTGGTCGTCTGACCCATCGGCTGGTAGATGAAGGTCATCTGCGGCAAGTGCATGGACTTAAGCAATCCGTTGATGTAGCGGGCGGCCGCGTGCGAGCGCTGACGGCTCAGGAAGCGGTTGTGCGCCTTGGTCGAACGGATGTCGGCGTAACCGGTGGCGTAGAGGCGCGTAACACCGTACGTGCTCAACGTGCGCAGGTCCCGCTTCAACTTGGCCACAGCCTTGGCTGACAGGTGGATGTCCCACTTGTCGGTGTTGAAGTAGAAGACCGGCAGACGAACATCCGGCACGAACTTCACCGTCACGAGACGAGCTTCAGTCATCGCCACCGTGCAGGTGTTGCCCGACGTCTTGCATGCACCGCCCCACACGGCGCGGAAGCCCGGAGCCGGGCTGGCGCGCAGGGTCTCCTTGTACCCGACCGGGTACCAGGCCTTGCCCTGACTGTCGACCACGGTCGGAATGGCGTCCGACGCAATAGTCACCGAACCACCCTTGCCCGCGACGACGGTCAGCGGCAACGGCGTGACCGGAGTCGGCACCGGTGTGGGGGCCTTACTGCAGTCCCACGCGGCGTACAAGGTGACGTCGTCGTTGGCGAACGTCACGGTGGTTCCCAGCGGGGCCGCGCCGAGCGTCGCCCGGTTCTTGTTGCCACTGTTGAGTGACCACCCCACGAAGACACAGCCGTTACGCACCAGAGTGCCGGACGTGGTCGACACGGTGGCTTTGTCGCCTTGTCCGTAGCGCTGTCCGTCAATCGGGGCAGTGCCGTCGGTCGCACCGTTTCCGTCGTAGATGACGACGTAGGTGATCCGTTGCCACACGGCGTACAAGGTGACATCGTGCGCCGGCATGATGAACGTCGACACTCCGCCGGCCGAGTAGGCCACGGCACCATCGGTGCTCTGGCTCCAGCCGAGGAAGATGTAGCCGGACTTGAATGGAGCGGGCATGTAGACCACGGTCACCGTCGAACCAGACGCGTACGGATTGAGCCGGTCAACCGGAACAGTCGAGGCCGGGTCGCCACCATTTGCGTCGTAGGTCACGACGTAGATTCGACAGTCACTCCACACGGCGTAGAGGTTCACCGACGAGGTCATCGCCGGAATCTCGGTCCCCGAGGCGTACAGCGGCGCCGAACCATCGATGGACAAGCTCCAACCCGCGAACAAGCAACCCGAGGCGTTTGAGTTGGGTTGCAACGTCGCCGGACGGTCACCCGTCTGGTACTTATTCGGGTCGGCGGGAGGCGGCGACAGCGGGTCGTGGTATGAAACCGTGAAGATCTTGCAGTTGATCCAAACCGCGTACAGATCGGCATTCGCCGAGAGGGCCGGGATCTGCTGACCGGTCTGGTACAAGACCCCCGAGCCGTCGGCGTTCAGGCTCCACCCCGCGAAACTGCAACCGCTCGCGTTCGCCACCGGGGCCAGAGTCGCAGGGCGGTCACCCTGTGCGTACTTGGTGGAATCCACTGGCGCATTCGGGTTGAACTGGTCGTGATACGTAACCGCATAAATCTTGCAGTTCGTCCAAACGGCGTACAAGTTGACGTTGCCCGTGATGCCCGGCAGAAGTGCACCGGTGACATACAGAGATCCCGTACCGTCACGGTTCAAGCTCCATCCCGCAAAGTCACAGTTGTTCGAGTTGGGGTTCGTCAACGGTGACGCGACGACCGGACGTTCGCCCTTCGCGTAGTAGTTGCCATCAATCGGAACGTTCGGGCCGGCCGGGTCGTGATACTTGACGATGTAGATCTTGCAGTTGATCCACACCGCATACAGGTCAATGTTTGACGTCATCGGCAACAAGGACTGGCCTTGGGTGTAGACCGTTCCCGAGCCGTCCGCGTTCAAACTCCATCCGGAGAATGTGCACGACGTGCTGGTCGGATTTGGGCCGGCCACCACGGGCTGATTTCCCGTCGAATACGTGTTGGTGTCCGACGGGTCGCCACGACCAATGGAGTCGTGATACGTGACCGTGTAGGTCGAGCACGGGGTCCAGATGGCGTAGAGGTCGACGTTGGCCGTGATATTCAATGTGGAAGATGCCGGATACACAACGGCACCATTAGATGTTGTGGCCCAACCAGCAAAACTGCAACTTGTCTTCACCAATGAGCCGACACCCGCGATTGTCACCTGGTTGTTGACCAGGTAGGCCGTGTTGTCCACCGGGGCGCTGCCACCGGTGTTGCCGTTGCCGTGGTAGGTGACGCTGTAGGTCGAGCACGGACTCCAGATGGCGTAGAGGTCGACGTTGGCCGTGATCG
>CAWUMA010000061.1:0-4338 GCA_963923835.1 uncultured bacterium | reverse complement strand
ACATCGACTTCGAATCGGAAACGTCGGTGCTCGACACCTACATCTCGTACCTGCGCCGCAAAATTCACCGTGACGACTTTGCCCCCCTGGTCACGGTTCGTGGGGTGGGGTTTCGATTGACTCCGCCGGCCTGACGTGCGCCTCGGAACTCGCCTGTCGCTCGTCTTCGCCTTGGTGGCCGTCTCGGTGGCCACCACGGTGGGTGCCTACGCGGTGCACGCCAGCCGAGCCGACGGACTGGCGACCATCGACGCCAATCTGAGCGCACTGGCCGCCGCCGGTGGGCGCGACCCCGCGTCGGCCCTCTCCAACGTTCTCAGTGCCGTGCAGGCGAGCGGCCTCGACGTCAGCGTGTACACAGTGTCTGAGAGCAACGTGCGCACGGCCGTGGAAACCGGATCGCAGCGTCCGAGCCACGTGCCGGGGTACCGGCGTGCCCGTGCATTGATCGGAACACGACCCCTCTCCCTCGGCGCGTTCCGTTGGACCGCGGTGAACGTGGGAGCGGGGCTCGTACTCGCAGTGGCCGAATCGACCTCGTCGGTGGACCGTGCCGCCCACCGGTTGTCGACGGTCGTCGCCTGGGTCGCCGCCCTGTGCGCCCTGGGCGCCGTGCTACTGGCCCAACTGGTGTCACGCCGGGATCGACGAGACATTCGAAGTCTCGTGCGTCACGCGGGCGCCGTGGCCGCCGGGGAAGCAACCTCGGCCGTGCCGGTGGTGGGGGGTTCGCGCGACATGCGAGACCTCAACAACGCCCTCACCGCCATGATTGGATCCCTCGGCGAGAAAGTCGAGAGCGAGCGTCGCGCCGCCGACACCATGCAGCAAATGCTCGGTGACGCCTCGCACGAATTGCGCACCCCGCTCACGGTGATCAAGGGATATCAGGAACTGCTGAGCGGTGGTTCGCTGGACCCGAAAGGTCGTGAGCGCGCACTCGCGCGAATCGAAACCGAAGTGGCGCGAATGGAGCGCCTCGTCGCCGACCTGCTCACGTCGGCCGAGCTGCGGGGTAAGGCGATGGGTGAACTCGACGACGTCGATTTGGCGGGTCTCGTGCGACACCGGGTGGAGGAATGGTCGAGCGAACACCCGTCGCACCCGGTCGAGATCATCGCGGCGGGGCCGGTCATGGTTCGAGGACGGGCAGACCTGCTCGGTCGTCTCGTGATCAACGCTCTCTCCAACGTGGAGCGCTACACCCCGGATGACACTCCCGTGCGCGTCAGCGTGACCGCCAGGGGCTCGCGGACCGAATTGGTCATCGAAGATGGTGGGCCCGGTCTCGCCGTCTACGGGGAAGCGCCGCGACGCTTCTGGCGAGGTGACGATTCGCGGTCGCGCGACACGGGTGGCACGGGGCTCGGCATGTCGATCATGGCCGACATCGCCGAGTCGCTGGGTGGATCCTTCGTGACGCGACGAAGTGAACTGGGCGGCTTGGCCGTGGTGGTGGAGCTACTCGGCGCCTGAGGCCGGGGCACTCGCGCGCACGAAGGCCTGTTGGACCTCGCTGAGCGCGTTGCGATAGAGACCGGCGTGCTCGCCTAATGAGTTACCGCCGGCGTTCACCATCGCGGCGAGGACGTCAATCAGGACGCGGGCCTCGTCGAGACGCGGGGGAGTGTCACCGAGGCGAAGGGCGGCCACTTGGAGGAGCACGAAGAAGTGGTTCCCCAGGATTTCGGTCACCGGAGTGGTTCGGAGGTAGTCGAGTTCCGCGGCGTTGTCGGTCACGCTGGAACGGTAGCCGGAGTGCGCACGATGGCGTCCCGGAGGGGGTGTCGGGCCCGTCTGCTACGCTTGTCCAGTCGTTACATAGCAAGTGAGGCCGGTTCGTCCGCCTCCACCTGGCCACCGTCGTGCGTCCGGGTTACAGGTTCGCCTCGCTTGCGTGGCGGCACCCTCGGGTGCCGCGTAGAGCAAGGAGAGAGTTATCGCAACAGGACCTGGTGACCACCGCGTCAATGAGCGCATCCGTGTCGAGACGATCCGTCTCATCGACCACGAGGGCAATCAGCGCGGAGTGACGTCGACCCGCGAGGCGTTGGCCCTGGCGCGCAGTCTCGATCTCGACCTCGTCGAAATCGCCCCGACCGCGCAGCCTCCGGTCTGTCGGATCATGGACTACGGAAAGTTCAAGTTCGACGAGGCCCAAAAGGCCAAGGAGTCGCGGCGTAAGACGCACAACGTGGGAGTCAAGGAAATGAAGTACCGGCCGAAGATTGGTCCGGGCGACTTCGACACCAAGACGCGACTCGTGGAGAAGTTTCTCACCGAGGGTCACAAGGTCAAGATCACCATCATGTTCCGCGGCCGCGAGGCCGCCCACCCCGAACTGGGCAAGAAAATCCTCGACCGCATCGTGGAGAAGCTCGCCGAGGTCGCCAAGGTGGAAGCGGCCCCCAAACTGGACGGCCGCAACATGATCATGGTGCTCGGCCCCGACAAGAAGGCCAAGGCGAAGGTCGCCACGGCCAAGACCGACGAGACGCCCACCGTGGCGGCCTCCGACGACAGCAGTACCCCCGACAACGAGGAGAGTTGACATGCCCAAGATGAAGACCGACACCGGCGCGAAGAAGCGCATCAAGATCACCGGCACCGGCCGCCTGCGCCGCCGCCAGGCCTTCCGAGGCCACTTGATGGAGACCAAGTCGAGCACGCGCACGCGTCGTCTCGGCCGCGAGGCGGACATCGCCCCCGGCATCGAGAAGAACATCAAGCGCATGTTGGGCCTGTAGGAACGACCGAGAAGGAGACAGACCATGGCACGTGTCAAGAGGGCGGTCAACGCCAAGAAGCACCACAAGGCGGTACTCGAAGAGGCCAAGGGTTACTACGGTGACCGCAGTCGCACCTTCCGCGCCGCTAACCAGGCCGTTCAGCACGCCGGTGTCTACGCGTTCCGCGACCGCCGCGCACGCAAGGGTGAAATGCGCAAGTTGTGGATCCAGCGCATCAACGCCGGTGCGCGACTGCACGGCGTGAGCTACAGCCGCTTCATCGCGGGCCTGAACGCCGCCGGCATCGAGATCGACCGTCGACAGCTCGCCGACTTGGCCGTCAACGACGCGGCGGCCTTCGGCGCGATCGTCGCCCAGGCTCAGGCTGCGCTGGCCAAGTAGGTCACCTTGGCCGCGGAGCGGGGGGCTGCCCACCCGTCGGTGAAGGAACTGCGTCGTCTCGTCGCCAAGCGACGGGAGCGACGCGACAGTGGACGTTGCGTCCTCGAGGGACCCGACCTAGTCGAGGCCGCTCTTGACGCGGGCGTCGAGATGAAAACCCTCTTCGTCGATGCCGACAAGCAAGACGAGAGCCTCGTGGCGGCGCTGATGGCGCGAGCCTCACGGGCGGGTGCCGATGTCGTCACCCTCGGGAGTCGGGTGTTCGAGTCGGTGGCCGACTCGGCGACCCCCCAGTCCGTTCTGGCGACCGTCAGATGGTCGCCGGCGAAACTCCACGATCTTCCCGAGGGCGGGTGCACCGTGGTGCTTCACGAAATTCGTGATCCCGGCAACGCCGGCACGATCATTCGCTCGGCCGAAGCCTCGGGTTCCTCGGCCGTGATCTTCACTGGCGACAGTGTTGACCCCACCAACCCCAAGACCCTCCGAGCGACGGCCGGTGCGATCTTCGCGATTCCCGTGGCGGTGGCCGACCGCGATCAGACGTTCGGCCGCTTCCGGGCCCGGAACGTTCCGGTACTCGCGGCCCTGGCCCGCGGTGGCGCCGATCCGGTGGATACGAAACTCGCCGGCGACGTCTGCGTGGTCTTTGGCAACGAGTCCTCGGGCCTCGACGCCGACACGGTGGCCGGATGTGACGGTTCGGTGACCATCGTCACGCCGGGCCGCAGTGAGTCGCTCAGCGTGGCCGCCGCGGCCACGGTCATCGTCTTCGAAGCGTTACGTCAGCGGCGAGCCACGGGAACGCCCGTCAAACCTTCTAGCCTTTAGCCATGGCCGAACACCCCCTCTCGCAACTGGACGACCAGGAGGCTCAGTTGCTCGCTGACGTGGCGGGCCTGGCGACCCTGGAACAGTTGATCGAGCGAGAGCCCTTCGTCACCGGTAAGCGTTCAATTCTCACGTCGTTGCAGAAGGCCCTCGGTTCGCTGGCCCCTGAAGAGCGCCGGGACGCCGGGGCCCGGCTTCAGGCGGCGCGTCGCCGCGTGGAAGAGGCGCTCGAGGCCCGGCGTACGGATTTGGCCCGAGCCGCACGCGACGAGGAATTGCGCGCCGACGCCCTCGATCTCGGGGACGTGGTGGTCTCGGCCGTGCGCACCCCGGTCCGCGCGGGTCACCCCGGCCTCGTGGCCACGACTCAGCGGGC
>CAWUMA010000060.1:0-4393 GCA_963923835.1 uncultured bacterium | reverse complement strand
GACCGTGACATGTTGATCAGCGTGCTGACGGAGCCGAAGAACTCGCTGGTTAAGCAGTTCGAGCAGGTTCTCTCCATCGACGGCGTGAAGTTGGAAGTCGAGCCCGATGCCCTCATCGCCATTGCCGACCTCGCCCTGGAGCGCGGGACCGGTGCGCGCGGGCTCCGCTCAATCCTCGAAAATGTTCTTCTCGAGCCGATGTACGACGTGCCAGGTCGCACCGACGTCCTTCGGGTTGTCGTGACCGCCGATGCAGTGCGGGGTCTTGAAGCGCCGCGATACGAGACGCGTAAGCCTCGGTCACGCCGCGCCAGTTAATACGTGCCGTTCTCCACGTATCGCGAGGCCCTCGAATGGCTCGAATCACACATCGACTTTGAGAGGGTCGCGCCGAATCGGGCCGATGTCCCGACTCTCGAGCCGGTGCGTCAGACCCTGTTGGCGCTGGCCGATCCCCATCGTGACTATCCGGCAATTCATCTCACCGGAACAAACGGCAAGGGCACGACGACGACGTTGGTGAGTGCGCTCCTTGGGGGGACGGGTCTTCGAGTGGGAACGTTCACCAGCCCGGATCTCCACGCCGTGAATGAGCGGATTGCGGTCAACGGAGAACCCATCGCCGACGAGGATTTCAATTCGGTGTTGGGACGTCTGGCTGACGTGGAGTCGGTGACGGGTATTCGCTTGACGCGCTTTGAACTTCTGACGGTGGCGGCCCTGCTCCATTTCTCCGACGAGGGAGTCGATGTTGCCGTCGTTGAGGTGGGAATGGGCGGTACCTGGGACTCGACGAATGTGATTGACGGTTCGGTATCGGTGCTCACGAACGTCGACCTGGATCACACGGCCGTTTTGGGGGACACGGTCGGCGCCATCGCCCGCGACAAAGTCGGCATTTTCCGCACGGGCGGTATCGCCGTTGTGGGGACCACGAATGAAGAAGTCGTTTCGATTGCCGAAGCCCGGGTCCGTGGGATCGGCTCGGAGTTGGCACTCATCGGCCGTGACTTCCAGCTCGACCACAACGACCTTGCTGTCGGCGGCCGCCTGATAAGCATCCGTACGCCGTTCGCACGGTACGAAGACGTGTTGTTGTCGCTGCACGGCATTCATCAGGGCGTGAATGCCGCCGTGGCACTGGCGGCGGCGGAGTTCTTCCTCGATCGATCTATTGGTGAGGACGTCGTCCGCGAGGTCTTCGGTTCGGCGTCCATGCCGGGTCGCCTCGAATTGCTGTCTCGAAACCCCATGGTGGTGGTTGACGGCGGACACAATCCGGCCGGAATGCGCGCCCTGGCGGCGTCGCTTGATGGGGCATTCCACGTTGATGGTGTGCGCCGGTGCGTCGTGGGCATGCTCAACGGGCGTGACGTTGACGACATGGTGGCGCCACTGGTCGAGTCGGGCTTTGCGGTGTTCTACGTGTCCCAACCACAATCGCCGCGCGCCATGGATAGCCACGTTGTCGCCGAAGCCATCAGGCGAGCCGGGGGAGTGGTTCACGAGTCCGATACGTGCGTGGAGGCGTTGCAGCGCGCACGGGAGGATGCGGGCCCCGATGACTTGATTGTCGCCGCGGGTTCCCTCTACCTCGTTGCCGAAGTTCGCGGTTCCATACTCGGCATCGCATCACGTCACTTGTCGTGACGCTGGTACGCTCGCGGGGATGAATCGCACCCTCGTTATCGTTAAGCCCGACGGAGTCGCCCGCGGCCTCACCGGTGAGATCATCGGGCGTTTGGAGCGTCGGGGGCTTCGACTCGTGGCGGGTGAGCTGCGAACCCTGGATGCCGGGACCGCGGCGAACCACTACGCCGAGCACCAGGGCAAGCCGTTCTACGACGGCCTCGTTTCCTTCATCACGGGCGGCCCCTCCTTCGTCGCCGTCATTGAGGGGCCCGAAGACGTGTGGCAGATGGTGCGGACAATGATGGGCACGACCAACCCGGCCCAAGCCGCACCGGGCACCATTCGGGGCGATCTCGCCACCGAGGGCATGCGCAATCTGATTCACGGTTCGGATTCCGCCGAGTCGGCGGCTCGCGAAATCGCCCTTTTCTTTCCCCACCTGGCGTAACGGGAATTCTGTCGCACGGCGTCGCGGGGCTCGCCTAGCCTTGAGGTGCTCGGGGCGTGTCGGCGCCTCCCGTAAAGGACGCTCATGGTTGACAATCGTTTTTCGCTCCTGGGTCGTGATATGGCCGTGGACCTGGGTACCGCCAACACGCTGGTCTACGTGCGCGGCCGCGGCATCATCCTGAACGAGCCCTCCGTGGTCGCCATCGACGTCACGGACGGTAAGCCCCTCGCGGTGGGTGCCGAAGCCAAGCGAATGATTGGTCGTACCCCCAGCAACATCCAGGCCATTCGACCGCTTAAGGACGGCGTGATTGCCGACTTTGAAATCTGCGAAAAGATGCTGCGCTACTTCATTCACCGTGTGCACCAGCGCCGGTTCGCGAAACCGCGCATGGTCATCTGCGTCCCGTCGGGTATCACCGGCGTGGAGCAGCGCGCCGTGATGGAAGCGGCCGAGTTCGCGGGAGCGCGCAAGGCGTACATCATTGAAGAGCCGATGGCCGCGGCGATTGGGGCGGGCCTTCCCATCCACGAACCGACCGGCAACATGGTGGTCGACATCGGTGGTGGAACCACGGAAGTCGCCGTCATCTCCCTCGGTGGCATCGTGACAAGCCAATCGATTCGCGTGGGCGGTGACGAGCTGGACGAAGCAATCGTGTCCTTCGCCAAGAAGGAGTTCCAGCTGGCCCTCGGTGAGCGCACCGCCGAAGAAATCAAGATTGCACTCGGCTCAGCCTTCCCGCTCGAAGAGGAGATGCGCGCCGAGATCAAGGGCCGTGACCTCGTGACAGGTCTTCCCAAGACGGTCGTAATTTCGACCGAACAGATTCGCGAGGCAATCGCTGAACCTGTTCAGGCCATCATTGATGCGGTCAAGGTCACCCTGGACCGCACTCCGCCGGAGTTGTCATCCGACTTGATGGAGCAGGGAATTGTCCTCACCGGTGGTGGGGCGCTCCTGACCGGACTCGCTGCCCGTCTCGAAGTCGAGACGAACATGCCAATTATCGTTGCCGATGACCCGTTGAACTGCGTGGCGCTGGGCAGCGGTTTTTGCCTCGAGGAACTGGACGCCTTCGCCCGCATGTTGAAGACGTCTCCTTCCCGGTAGTCCGTGGCACTTCCACGAGCGCGACAACGCCTCACGGCGTCCCTCGTTGCCGTCACTCTGCTATTGGCCGTGCTCCAACTCACGGGCGGGGTGTCGTCAGGGCTGCGCGCCATTGCCAACACGGTGGTGTCACCATTCGCCGCTGTCATTGACACCGTGGCCAAGCCCATCGGCCACCTCTTTGCCGGGGTCATCAACTATTCCGACGTGGTGGCGCAGAACCAGCGCCTGCGCTACCAGCTCGGCCAAGCCGAACTGCAGTTGCGCGAGACGAAGGGCCTGGCTCGACGCGCGGAAGAACTCAGCGCCGCTTCCCAGGTGCCGTTCGTGGGAAACCTGCCGGTGGTGGCCGCATCGGTGACCACCTTGTCTCCGACCAATTTTGCGGCCACCTTCGATATTGCGAAGGGTCGTGACGACGGGGTCCTCGCCGGTATGCCCGTCGTTGCGAACGGTGGGCTTGTCGGCCGCGTCGTCTCCACGACCCCCCATGGCGCCACGGTGCGACTCATCACCGATCAGCACAGCATTCTGGGGGCGACCTTCGGAGTGAAGGAGCCGTCGGTCCTGGTGACGGGACGCGGCGTCGACGGCGGCCTGGCGTCGACGGCGGTTCCGCTTTCAGCGGACATCACCCCGGGCACCCAACTCTTCACGGATGGATTGCAGGGCGGCCTTTTTCCTGAAGGCCTGCCTGTCGCGATGGTGACCAAGGTTCGCTTGACGCCCGGAGCGGCAACGTATGACCTCACGTTGTCTCCGGTCGCCGATCTGAAGAACCTCGCCATCGTCGATGTCGTCATCTGGGAGCCGTCCACGTGAACCGATTCGCGGCCCCGGTCGTGTTGGTGTCGATAGTGGTGGTGGCGATTCAACTCTCGCTCCTGTCCTCGCTGCGGGTTTTTGGAGCCGTCATCATGCTCGTGTGGCTGTGGCCACTCTGCCTCGGATTGGTGGGGGAGACCGCCCTCGGCGTGACTGCGGGCGTCGTGAGTGGGCTCTTGTTCGACGCTCACGCCACGACACCCTTTGGGCTGACCGCCGCGGCGGGCGCCGCCCTCGCGTACGGTGCGGCCCGTCTGGGTCGCGAGGGAGTGGGTGACCTCGACTCCTCGGCGCTCTGGGTGGCCCCGATTCTGGCCGCCGGTGCCGGCAGCATCGTTCCGCTTCTCTACTGCGTGTGCGGCCTCTTCGTTC
>CAWUMA010000059.1:0-4476 GCA_963923835.1 uncultured bacterium | reverse complement strand
CGGAGATGTGTATAAGAGACAGGAATTCGTCGTCGTGACCTCCGACGAATTCCTCTCGCTCTCGAAGTTGCCCTCGAGCGCCGCGGTGATCGGTGGCGGAGCCATCGGCTGCGAGTTCGCCTCAATGCTCGCCGACATGGGCGTCACCGTCACGATTCTCGAGGGCCTGCCCTCGATTCTCGCGGGTTGCGACACCGAAGTCGCGAGCGTGGTGGGCCGGGCATTCAAGAAGCGTGGCATTGAGGTCAAGGCCGGAGTCAAGGTCACCGGTCACACCCCGTCGAAGAAGGCCACGGCCGTGCACCTCGAGGGCGCCGACGACGTCAACGTGGAGATGGTGGTTGTATCGGTGGGGCGTCGCCCCCGCACCGAGGGCCTTCTCGCTGACGGGACGGGGGTCGTGATTGACGACCGTGGCTTCGTCGTGGCCGACGAGTACCAGCGCACCGCCGCCGCCCACGTGTACGCCGTCGGTGACGTCGTCGCGGGCACCCCGCAGCTCGCCCACGTCGGCTTTGCCGAGGCCATCGTCGCCGTCAAGTCCATCCTCGGCGAGCCCGTCGTGCCGGTCGACTACGACCGCGTGCCCTGGGCCATCTACTCGAACCCCGAAGTCGCCTTCGTCGGCCTCACCGAAGCGGCGGCCAAGGAGAAGGGGTACGACGTCATCGTGAAGAAGGACCCCTTCGGCGGCAACTCGCGCGCCCAGATCATCGGTGAGACTGACGGCGTGGTGAAGATCATCGCCGAAAAGCGCGCCGACGGCACCGCCGGGCAGATTCTCGGCGTCCACATGGCCGGTCCGTGGGTCACCGAACAGCTCGGCGCCGGTTACTACGCCGTGAACTGGGAGGCCACCGCCGAGGAGGCCGCCGCGTTGATTCAGCCGCACCCGTCGTTGTCGGAGACCTTCGGCGAGACGTTGCTCGCCCTCGCCGGCCGGGGTCTCCACGTTGGCTGACGTCACCCTTCCCTCACTCGGTGAGTCCGTCACCGAGGGCATCATCACCCGCTGGTTCAAGAAGGTGGGTGACACCGTCGCCCGCGACGAAGCGCTGTTCGAAGTGTCGACCGACAAGGTCGACTCGGAGATGCCCTCGCCGGCCGCCGGTGTGCTGACCCAAATCCTCGCCCAGGAGGGCGACACGGTGCAGACCGGTGCTCGCGTTGCCGTCATTGACGAGAACGCCACTGCGGGCGCTCCCGTGACTTCGTCGCCCGCTGCTCCGGCCGAGTCCGTGGCGACACCCGTTGCCGCGACCCCGACGCCCGCAATTCCCGTGGCGGGGGACGCTTCGGGTCCCAGCGTGGTGACCTCGCCAGTGGTGCGTCGCATCCTGGCCGATGGCGGCGTGGAAGCATCGACCGTCACCGGTACCGGTCCGGGGGGTTCCATCACTCGTCGTGACGCGGAGCGCGCCGTCGCTCTCGGTCCGACGGAAGAAATCGACGTTCCGTTGAGCAACGGCCGTCTGCGTATGGCCCAGCACATGAGCATGTCGTCGGCGACCACCCCGCACGGTTTCGTGGCCGTTGAGGTCGATGTCCGTGTGCTCGACGACGTAGACAAGCTCGGTCGCGTGACTCGCGACGGCGTGGCCATCACCGACGAAATGGTCGTGTCCCTGGCCGCCGTGCGCGCACTCGGCGAGTTCGAACTCTTGAACGCGTCGTTCGCCGGTGACCACATCACTCTGCACCGAAGTGTGAATCTCGGCCTGCAGCGCACCATCGAGCCCGACGGCATGCTCGTGCCGGTGGTGCACGCCGCCGCGGGTCTGACGCTGCGCGCCCTAGCCCGTCGCGTTACCGACCTCGACGCCCGTGTCGCGTCGCGCCAGTTGTCGACGGACGACCTGCTCGGTGGCACGTTCACGATCGCTCAGGCGCCGACCTCGAACGTTCTCTACAGCGCCGGACTCATCATTCAACCCGAAGTGGCCGTGCTTAGCCTCGGGGCGGCACGTCACACCCCGGTCGTGGTGGAGGGCGCCACGGGCCCCGAACTGACCATCGGTCGGCGCATGGTGCTGGGCCTGTCGTTCGACCACCGTGTGATCGAGCCGGCCATGGCCGCCGCGTACCTGGAGCGGGTCGGCGAGCTCCTCGCGGGAATGGATATCGAGAGCGAGCACTAGTGCTGCGTCGTCGCCATCTCGGCCGGGTTCCCTTCGCCGAAGCGAACGACTTCCAACACGCCCTTTTGAACGCTGACGACGACTACCTCTTGTTGTTGGAGCACCCCGCCACGTACACGCGGGGGGTGCGCGCCACCGAGGACCACTTTCTCGTGCCGGTCGAATCGCTGGACGCCGTGGTCGCCGACGCCGACCGTGGGGGCGACGTCACGTACCACGGACCCGGTCAGATTGTCGCCTGGGTCGTGGCCACTGTCGACGACGACCCGGCCGCGGGCCGACTCCACGTGGGCCGACTCGAGGACGCCGTGATCGCCTCGATTCGCCGGGCCGACCCGGACTCGTTGCTGGGTGAGGTCGGGAGACTCGAGGGCTACCCCGGAGTATGGGCCCATCTGGAGGCGCGTCCGGTGAAGGTCGCCCAGGTGGGCACCCGGACCCAGCGCGACGACCGGGGGCGTCGCCGCACCCTGCACGGAGTGGCCCTCAACGTCACCGTCGATTTGACGGCTTTCGAGGCCATCGTCCCCTGCGGTATTCCCGACAAGCCGGTGGGCTCGCTGGCCTCCCTGGGGCTTGAGGTGTCCGCTCGCGAAGTCGAAGAGATTCTCGGCGACGAGATCGAGGCCCGCCTCGGAGGAAATGCGCAGGTCGCCCGAGTCGATCAGTCCGAATCGACGCTGACCGCTGAGCGGCCGTTACTTCGCCGTCTGCGCAAGGCCGGGGTTGACCCCGACGCGGGATTGTCGATTCGCACCCGCAAGCCCGAGTGGCTCCGAATCGAGGCCCACATGGGTGACGAGTACCGGTCACTTCGCAAGCTCACCGAGGACCTGCGGCTTGTGACCGTGTGCGAAGAAGCCGGCTGCCCCAACATCTTCGAGTGTTGGGAATCGGGGACGGCGACGTTCATGGTGAATGGCGAGCGCTGCACCCGGGCGTGTGGCTTCTGCCTCATCGACACGCGTAAGCCCGGACCGCTTGACCCGACCGAACCCGAACGAGTCGCCGAAGCCGTTGTTCGGCTCAATCTGCGCCACGCCGTCATCACCTGCGTGGCCCGCGACGACCTGGAAGACGGGGGAGCCGGGGCTATCGCCGAGACGATCCGCGCCGTGCGCCGTCGCAAGCCCGACACGGACGTGGAAGTCCTTATCAGCGACCTGAAGGGTGACCCGGCGGCGCTGCAGCTCATCCTCGACGCTCGGCCCGACGTGGTGAACCACAACGTCGAGACGGTCGCCCGCCTGCAGCGGGCCGTGCGTCCCAGCGCGGGGTACCTCCGCTCGCTCACGGTTCTCGCCCGCGCGGCGGCCCAGGGCCTCACCACCAAGTCGGGTTTGATGGTCGGCCTCGGCGAAACGGCCGATGAAGTCGTGGCGACCATGGCCGATCTCAAAGCCGTGGGTGTCTCGATCGTGACCATCGGGCAATATCTCCGGCCGACCGAGCGCCACCTCCCGGTGTCGCGCTACTGGGAGCCGGCCGAGTTCGAGGAACTCGCGGCTCGTGGCCGTGAGTTGGGCCTGTCCCACGTGCAGAGTTCACCGTTGACGCGTTCGAGTTACCACGCCCGTGAGGCACTTTCGGACGCCACACCGGTGGCGCTCAGCCGTCGTTAAGCGACGAAGTACTTCGCCTGCGGGTGGTGGCAGATGATCGCGTCGGTCGTCTGCTCGGGGTGCAACTGGAACCCTTCGGACACCTCCACGCCGATGCGTGAAGCCTCGAGCAGTTCGGCGACGGTCGCGTTGTCGGTGAGATCCGGGCAGGCCGGGTAGCCCCACGAGTAGCGACCACCGCGGTACTGCTGACGGAACAGGCCGGTCAGACTCGGGCCGTCCTCCTCGGCAAATCCGAGTTCTTCGCGGATCCGGCGGTGCCACAGTTCGGCGAGGGCTTCAGCCATTTCCACACCCAGTCCGTGCAGCATGAGGTAGTCGCTGTAACGGTTCTCTTCGAAGAGCTGACGGGTGCGCTCGGAAACTCGCTGTCCCATGGTGACCAACATGAAGCTGGCGTAGTCCTTGTCGGGGGAGTCCACGGGTCGAAAGAAGTCGGCGATGCACAGGTAGGGGTCCTGGGCTTGACGGGGAAAGTGGAACCGGGCACGCTCGGTGGTGCGCTCGTCGTCAGTGAAGATGACGAGGTCCTGTCCGTCGGCCGCGGCCGGAAAGTGGCCCCACACGACCTGGGGGACGAGGAGGTCCTCCGACTTGGCGAGGGCCAACTGCTCGCGCAACACGACGCCGACGCGCTCTTTGAAGGCGGCGTCATCCTCGCCCTCTTCGGGGCGGTACCCCCACTGGTTACGGAAGAGGGCCGTCTGGTTGAGATA
>CAWUMA010000058.1:0-4497 GCA_963923835.1 uncultured bacterium | reverse complement strand
CCGCACCCACCGCGTGGAGCACGGACCAGACCGAGATCAGCGGCACGAAGAACACGCCGGCGAGGATGGTGACCACCGCTCCCCCGACGAATCCCTCGCGGGTCTTGTTGGGCGACACCGACGCGATCAGCGGTGTCGAGCCGAGCCAACGACCGGAGAAGAGCGCTCCGGTGTCGTTCGCCACGGTGAGGATGACGGCACCGAAGAGGTAGCCGAGTCCGTGGCGGTGGGAGAAGACGTGGGGCGAGGCGAAGCTCAGGGCGAAACTGCCGAGCACCCCGACCCACATGAAGGTGAACAGCGAGGCCCCCACGCCATCCATGACGTCGGGCTTGCGTTCGGCGAGCAGATACCAGAGCGTCGTGAAGAAGAAGAACACCAGCAGCGTCGGCACCAACGCGGCGGGGCCCTTCTGGTAAGTGGCGACCGACGAAATCACGACCGCGGCGAGCCCCAGGGTGGTCGCCGGATGCGCGCCCGCGACGCGGAATCCCGCGTACACCTCGGCCGACGCCAACACCAGCGCGACGAGCGCGAGCGCCGCCACGGGCAGCGGCCCGAGAATGAAGATGACCGAGGCCACCAGGCCCATGGCCACGCCCGTCAGGACCGACACGGCCGTGGACGAGGACTGGCGGCGGGGCCGCACGGCCCTACCGGCCAGCGGATTGTCGAGTGAGCGGCGCGGACGCGACAGGATTTCGGGTGCCGGTTCGGGGCGCGGGGCCTCGTCCACGGCCACGTCCTCGGGCTCCACGTCCAGTTCGTCGTCCCACGGTGTTTCCACCGGTCGGTCGGCGGCGAGGAACGAGGCGTCGAATTGCTCCTCGTGCGCGATCCAGTCGGCCTCCCCCTCGCGCCACGCAGGAGCGGGGATGGCGGCCCAGGGGTCGTCGGCTTCGGGGGTTTCGCGGGCCACGACAATGGGCACCGCCCCCGTGGGCTGCTCGGTCCAGTGCGGGAGGAGCGTCGAGGGGTCCACGACCGGAGTCGGCTCGGCGACCTCGCCGGCAATGTCGGCTCCCGTCACCACGATGCGCGGATCCTCGGGGCTCACGACCGGCAGTTCGCCGGTCGGCTCGTCGACGTATTCCTCGTCAGACTTCAAGGAGTTCCTGTTCCTTGTGGGCGAGCAACTGGTCGATAACCGCCACTTCGTCCTGGGTCATCTTGTCGAGCACCTTCTCGAGGCGCTCGATCTCGTCCTTCGAGAGACCGTGCTCCTTTTCGAGATTCTCGAGTTCCTGGCGGCCGTGACGACGCACGCCGCGGACGGCGACCTTGCCGTCTTCGGCCTTCTGCTTCACCAGCTTCACGAAGGCCTTGCGGCGCTCCTCGGTCAGCGTCGGGAAGGTGAGGCGAATCACCTGGCCGTCATTCGAGGGCGTCAGGCCCAGGTCGGACTGGCTGATGGCCTTTTCAATCGCGGCCATCGACCCCTTGTCGAAGGGTGAGACCACCAACAGACGGGGCTCGGGAACCGAAAAGTTCGCCAGCTGCTTGAGCGGCGTTTCGGCCCCGTAGTAGTCGACCAGGAGCCCCTCGATGAGCGACGAATTGGCCCGGCCGGTGCGCACCCCGGCGAATTCGGACTTCACGTGCTCGATGGCCTTGGCCATGCGCTCGCGAACATCCTCGAGAACGAGTTCGATGAGTTCTTCCACTATCTCACCAGCGTACCGACGGCCTCACCGGCCAGGGCGCGCCCCAGATTTCCCGGTTTCATCAGGTCGAACACCCGAAGCGGCAACTGGTTGTCCTTGCAGAAGGTGATGGCCGTCATGTCCATGACGCGCAGGTCACGGGCGATGACGTCGTCAAAGGAGATCTCGTCGTACTTGTCGGCCCCGGGATTGCGCCGCGGGTCGTCGCTGTAGACGCCATCGACGCCGCCGTGGGTGCCCTTGAGCACGATGTGGGCCTCGATCTCCGCGGCTCGCTGGGCGGCCGGCGTGTCGGTGGTGAAGAAGGGGTTGCCCATTCCCGCGGCGAAGATCACCACGCGGCCCTTTTCGAGGTGACGCACGGCGCGGCGACGGATGTAGGGCTCGGCGACCTGGTCCATGGCGAGAGCCGACATGACCCGGGTGGGACGACCGTGACTCTCGAGCGAGTCCTGCAGGGCCAGTGCGTTGATCACCGTGCCGAGCATGCCCATCACGTCGGAGTTGGCCCGGTTCATACCGGCCATGGCGCCGGTGGCACCACGCCAGATGTTGCCGCCACCGACCACGATGGCCAGCTCCAGCCCCCCGCGGTCCATCGCCGCGGAGATCTCACGAGCGAGGAAGTCAACGGTGGACGCGTCAATCGTTTCGTCACTCGCGGCCGAGGCCAGGGCCTCACCGGAGAGCTTCAGAACGACGCGACGCACCCCTACCCCCCGATGAAGACCTGCGCGAAGGAGGTGATGGTCGCGCCGCCGAGGAACTGCTGAATCGACTGCTTCTCGTCCTTGACGTAAGCCTGCTCGAGCAGCACGCGCTCCTTGTACCAACCGTTGAGGCGGCCCTCGATGATCTTGGGCAGGGCGGCCTCGGGCTTGCCCTCGTTGCGCGAAATCTCCTCGACGGTGGCGCGCTCGGCGGCGACTTCCTCGGCCGGCACGTCCTCGCGGGTCAGATACTGGGGCTTGGCGAAGGCGATGTGCACGCACAGTTCGTGGGCGATTTCCTCATTGCCACCCTTGACCACCACGGCGACGGCATTCACGCCGCGGCCCGACTGCTGGTGAATGTAGGTCTCGACGACCTCGTCGGCGCCGGCTTCGAGGCGGATGACGCGGCCGATGGAGATGTTCTCCTTCAGCGTGGTCAGCATCGTTTCGAGGCGGTCCTGGAAGGCGGCCGTGGCCCCCTCCCCTTCGGCGGCCACGCGCGCGGCGATCTCGTCGACCATCGAGGTGAAGTCGTCGGACTTGGCGACGAAGTCGGTCTCGCAGCGCATCTCGACGATGGCCGCCACCTTGCCGTCGCGCACGACGGCCACGGCGCCCTCACCGGCTTCGCGGTCGGCGCGCTTGGCGGCACTGGCGAGTCCCTGCACGCGCAGCCACTGGGTGGCCGCCTCCATGTCGCCGTTGTTGGCCTCGAGGGCCTTCTTAGCGTCCATCATGCCGACTCCCGTCGACTGGCGCAGGGTCTGTACGTCCTTGGCGGTGATAGCCACGGTTCTGTTCTCCTTTTAGGCGTTGGCCGGCGCGGGCGCGGGCGCGGCCTTGACCGGACGGTTGGCACGAATGAAGCGGCCCTCGGTCACGGCGTCGGCGATAACGCGGCAAAGCAACGCACCCGAGCGGATGGCGTCGTCGTTACCGGGGATCACGTAGTCGATGACGTCGGGGTCGCAGTTGGTGTCGACCACGGCCACGACCGGCAGGCCCAGCTTGCGGGCCTCGGTCACGGCGATGTGCTCCTTCTTCGTGTCGATGACGAAGACGGCGTCGGGGGCCTTGTCGAGGTTGACGATGCCCGAGAGGTTGCGCTCGAGCTTCTCGAGCTCACGGGTGTGACGGAGGGCTTCCTTCTTCGGCATGGCATCGAAGTCGCCCGCACGCTGCATGCCCCGCAACTCCACCATGCGCTGGACACGGCCGGCCATGGTCGAGAAGTTGGTGAGCATGCCGCCCAACCAACGCTGGTTGACGAAGGGCATACCGCAGGCCTGGGCGTAGTCGGCCACGGGTCCCTGGGTCTGCTTCTTGGTGCCCACGAAGAGGATGGTGCCACCGTCGGCGACGAGGTCGCGCACGTAGGCGTAGGCGCCTTCGATGCCCGTCAGGGTCTTGCGCAGGTCGATCAGGTAAATGCCGTTGCGCTCACCCAGAATGAATCGACGCATCTTGGGGTTCCAGCGGCGGGTCTGGTGCCCGAAGTGCACGCCCGCGTCCAACAGCTCTTGCAACGTGACGAGTGCCACAGTTTTTCCTTCCGTTCGGTTCTCACACCGACGCAGTAGCACCCGAAGGCGACCGTTCGACACTGCGTCGGTAACTCACACCCCACCACCGTGGTGGGGCTGGATAATCCTAGTGGACGGGCCCTACCCCCGCGGATGGCTCGCCCGGTGCACCTTCTGCAGACGGGACTTGGTGACGTGGGTGTAGATCTGCGTCGTCGTCAGGCTCTCGTGGCCGAGCATCTCCTGGACCACGCGCAGATCGGCCCCGCCCTCGAGGAGGTGGGTGGCGAACGTGTGGCGCAGGGCGTGGGGGTGGATATGGCCCCGGGTCACCCGGGCATCCAGGATTCGGCGCACGTCGCGCGGACCGAGCCTCGCCCCCCGGCGGTTCACGAAGAGCGCCCCGGCCGGCGTGCGTTCGGACACCACGTCGCCACGGCCGTGGTCACGCCAGCGCTGCACGGCGGCCAGGCCCGTCGGGTGCAGCGGCACAATGCGCTCCTTACGGCCCTTACCCATCACCCGCAACAGCCCCCGTCGAACATCGACGCTGTCGAGGTCGAGGTCGCAGACCTCGCTCACGCGCAGTCCGGCGCC
>CAWUMA010000057.1:0-4636 GCA_963923835.1 uncultured bacterium | reverse complement strand
ATCCTTGAGAGCGAGGGCCTTGCCGTCGAGCACGCCACCCTTGAGAACGAGCGTCGGGGTGGCCTTGGCGAAGTCACGCAGGGCTTTGGCGACGGCCGAAATGTCGCCGTCAACGAAGGCGATGGCCGTGGGGCCTTCGAGGAACTCGCCCATCGGCTCGACTGACGTGCCGGAGATAGCGCGGCGCACGAGGGTGTTCTTGAAGACCTTGTAGTCGGCGCCCAGGCCACGCAGTTGGCGGCGCAGCGTCTGGATCTCGGCCACGGTCATACCGCGGTACTCGGTGACGACGGCCGTGGAGGTGGCGGCAACCTTGGCCTTGACCTCGTCGACGGCTTCAACCTTTTCGGGGCGAACCTTGCTCACTGTGACTCCCTGTCCGGATACCGCCCGGTACGGGCTTCGGACATCCCAAGTCACGGGGGTTAACCCGGAACTCCTCGTCAGGCGAACTCTCGTTCTTTACGCACTCTCGTGCACCGGATGTCTTCGGCGTTCTTCAAAAACTGTGTGCCCGTCGCCGGGCAGGTGTCCCACTGTAGTGGCGGGCCGGCCGGCCCGTCAAAATCAGGCGGGGACGAGCTCTTCGTCACGGCTACGCGACGGGTCGATCTTGACCCCCGGGCCCATCGTCGAGGAGATGGTCACCGAGAGAACGTAACGGCCCTTGGCGCTCGCGGGCTTGACGCGCAGCAACTCGTCGAGGACGGCGTTGATGTTCTTGGCGAGGTCGGCGGCCGAGAAGCTCACCTTGCCCACGCGCAGCTGGACGTTGCCGACCTTGTCGGTGCGGTACTCCACGCGTCCACCCTTGAACTCCGAGACGGCCTTGGCGACGTCCATGGTCACGGTGCCGGTCTTGGGGTTGGGCATCAGACCACGGGGTCCGAGCACGCGGCCCAGTCCACCGACCTGACCCATGAGGTCCGGGGTCGCGATGGCGATGTCGAAGTCGAGGAATCCACCGGCCACCTTGGCGACGAGGTCGTCGGCACCGACGATGTCGGCACCGGCGTCACGGGCGGCCTGGGCGTTCTCACCGGCGGCGAACACGGCGACGCGGTTGGTCTTACCGGTGCCGGCGGGCAGCGACAGGGTGCCGCGCACGATCTGCTCGGCCTTGCGGGGGTCGACGCCCAGACGCACGGCCAACTCGACGGTCTCGTCGAACTTGGCGGTGGCCACGGCCTTGACCTTCTCCACTGCCTCCATCACCGTGAGAGTGCTCTCGCGGTCAACCTGGGACAGGGCCTGGGTGTACTTCTTTCCGTGCTTCATGGTCTCTTCTCCTAGCCCGCGACCGCGATGCCCATGGAACGGGCGGTTCCGGCCACCTGCAACTTGGCGGCTTCGAGGTCCTCGGTGTTGAGGTCCTTCAACTTGGTCTTCGCGATCTCCTCGACCTGGGCCATGGTGACCGACGCGACCGTCTCACGGCCGGCGATCTTGGCGCCCTTGTCGATGCCCGCGGCCTGGCGCAGCAGCACCGGGGTCGGCGGGGTCTTGAGGATGAACGTGAAGGTGCGGTCCTCGTAGATGGAGATCTCCACCGGGATAACGGTGCCCTTCATCGACTCGGTGGCCGCGTTGTACTGCTTGCAGAACTCCATGGTCTGGATACCGTGCGGTCCCAGAGCGGTACCGACCGGCGGCGCCGGGGTCGCCCCACCGGCGTCCAGCTGGATCTTGACGATTGCCGTGACCTTCTTAGCCATAACTACTCCTTAAAACGTCCTAAACCTTGGTGACCTGGGTGAAGTCCAACTCGACCGGCGTCTCGCGGCCGAAGATGTCGACGAGCACCTTGAGCTTGAGCTGGTCCTCGTTGATCTCGGCCACGTGGCCCGAGAACGTCGCGAAGGGACCGCTCTTGATCTGCACGGTGTCGTTGATTTCGAACTCGTGCTGGGGTCCGCGGCGCTTGGCGACCGGGGCGGCCTCGCCCTCGACGACCGGGCGGATGATGTTCTCCACCTCGCGGCGGGTCAGCGCCGTGGGCTTGGTCTTCTCGGCGCCGACGAAGCCGGTCACGCCGGGGGTCGAACCGATGACGTAGAAGATTTCGGGGTCCGGCTCGCAACGCACCAGCAGGTAGCTGGGGAACATGCGGACCGACTTCTGGTCCTTCTTGCCACCCTTGAAGACGGTGACGTCCTCTTCGGGCGAGTAGATCTCGTAAATCTGGTCACCGAGGTCGCGGACCTTGATGATGTTCTGCAGGGCCGCGATGACCTTCTTTTCGTGGCCGGCGAAGGTGTGGATGATGTACCAGCGACCGGGACGGTCGTAGGCCGACTCGACCTCGGGGGCGTCGTCGTCCTCGTCCTCAAGAATCGTGACGTCCTCGACCTGGGACTCGATGGTCTCGTCGGCCGGTTCGTTCTCGTGCGTGGTGTCGATGTCACTCATGTCGGCCTACTTCTGGAAAAGGAACGTGACGAACTTGGAAAAACCGATGCCCAATCCGAAGATGAGGGCGATCATGAACACCAGCACGAACAAGACGATGCCGGTGTAGTTGTTCACCTCGGGACGCGTGGGCCACGCCACCTGGCGCATCTCCTCGCGGATCTCCTTGACGAACTGCTTGAGGCCGACGCGCTCGCGACGACGACGCTGGACATCGGCGGCCGTGGTACGGCGTGAGGAGGTGGCGGTGCCGTCGGCACCCACCTGCCCCTGCCGGGCCATCATGCGCTTCTGTTCGCGGTTCATCGTCTTCTTTCGTGTCGTCCTGCTTGGCAGGGCAGGAGGGACTCGAACCCCCAACCCCCGGTTTTGGAGACCGGTGCTCTACCAATTGAGCCACTGCCCTACGCGGCCCTAGGGCCGGGAAGGAACAGCAAGCCTACCACCCCCGCCAGGGGGCGATTTTTAGCGAGTTTCCTTGTGGAGCGTGTGGCGACGCTCCCACTGGCAGTACTTCTTCATCTCGATGCGGTCACGGTCGTTCATCTTGTTCTTCATCGTGATGTAGTTACGCCGCTTGCACTCTTCGCAGGCCAGGGTCACCTGCACCCGCTTCTCGTTCTTGGCCATGTCCTACTCCTCTATTCCTGCCGGTACTTCTGCACTGCGCGCGGCCCGAAAGCCTGCCTGGTAGCGGCGGAGGGAGTCGAACCCTCGACACCACGATTATGAGCCGTGTGCTCTAACCACCTGAGCTACGCCGCCTGGCGAGCCCTCTGTCGGGATTGAACCGACGACCCCTTCCTTACCATGGAAGTGCTCTACCACTGAGCTAAGAGGGCGTTCCCATCACAAAGACAGGAGTCGCGAGTCTACCGTCAGAAGGGGGCGCTCTTCCAACTGACCCGCACTACCCTTGAAATATGCGTGTGCGACTGGTCGAAACCGACGACGCCGACGCCCTGATGGCGATTTACAACCCCGAAGTCGTGGAAACCACGGTCACGTTCGACCTGGTACCCCGGTCCCGCGAGGAGCAAGTGGCCTGGATCGACGAACACCGGGGGACCCACCCGGCCCTCGTGGCCATCAATGAAGAGGACGAATTGGGTGAATCCGGAGCGCGGGGCGAGAAAATCCTGGGCTTCGCCGTGGTCTCGCCCTTCCGGAACCGCCCGGCCTACTTCACCACCGTTGAAAACTCCGTCTACGTCCACCGTGGCGCCCGGGGGCGGGGCGTGGGTGAGTTTCTGCTGCGCGCCCTCATGGACCAGGCCGCCGAAATGGGTTTCCACTCGCTGATTGCGCGCATCGTCGGTGAGAACTCCGGCTCCATCCGCCTCCACGAGAAGTGTGGCTTCACCCTCGTGGGCACCGAACTTGAGGTCGGTCGCAAGCACGGTCGCTGGCTCGACGTCGTCGAGTACCAGTACGTCGTGCCCGAGGTTCGTTAGGACTCGAGTTCGGCGAGGCCCTGTTCGGGCCACGACCACTGAGTCCACCGGCCCATTGGTGCCACCAGCACACCACCCAGCGTGGCCACCGCCAACGCAATCAGCAGCGGGTTGGCGTGCAAGAGACCGGCCAGCAGTTCACGGCCACCCGGCAGACCGATGAACGGGCCGACGATGGAGAGCGCGAGCAACCAGAAGTGTTCACGGCCCTGATAGGACGCGGCGAGCACCACGAGACCCCAACCGAAGTACCAGGGCTGCACGACGGGGCCGAGCACGACGACGAGAACGAGCGCCACACCGAGAGAGCGCACCCAGCCTCGATGCTCTCCTCGCCACAGCAGCCACGCGAAATAGATCAACGCCGTCGTGAGACCGAGAAATCGTGTCACTGACAGCACGGGCGTGGTCGAGACGCCCCAACCCAATGCATTGAAGATCTTGGACAAACCGAGTCCGATGCCCGTCGCCGGCGCCGCCCACGAACGAACGGTGCCATTCGACAACAGGTTTCCGACCCAGCCGAAACCGAACCCCGCGAGAAGAGTCCACACACTCAAGGTCGCGGCCGTGATGACGCCCGCGCCGACGATGGGTCGCACCCGTTCTCGCCACTTCGCACCCGGTCCCCGCCAGGTCCAGGCAATAAAGGCGAGTCCGTAGAGGGCCGGCGCCTTCACCGCGGCGGCCGATGCACAGAGCACCACAGCCCACACGAATCGACGGCGGACCGCAGCGGCCAAGCCCAACACGAGCAGGCCGGCCATCAGGCC
>CAWUMA010000056.1:0-4648 GCA_963923835.1 uncultured bacterium | reverse complement strand
CGAGGCCTCGATGACCTGGTACGAAACGGCCGTGGGTGATGATGACGCGGCGCACGCCGCCCGGGCACGCCTCCTCGCGTACAACGAGGACGACTGCCTGGCCACGCGAGCGCTGCGCGACTGGCTGAACGGGCCGGCGAGAGCCCTGCCCTCGCGCGACGAGCCTCGCTAGCCTTTCTCGGGTGAGTCGACGCCACCGAGCCCCGAGAAGCGTCCGTCTCTGGGGTTTTTCCCGGGTCCTCACGGGGCTCGGGGCCGTGATTCTCACCGGACAAGCGGTCGCCTGTGCCGTCGAGGGCCAGGTTCTGCGCGCCGCCTTGTTCGCCGGGGCCGCCCTCGGCACCCGATTCGCAAATCAGTGGGTCGACCAGATCGTGCTCAACACCGCCACGGCCCGGGCCCGGGCCCGCTACCGCTCGAGACTGCTCGACTTCGTCACGGGACCCGCCGCACGCGAAACCGGGTTGATGGTCGCGGTCAGCGACGACATCGAGGCGGCCGCCCAGAGCGACGCGGTGGATCTCTGGGGCACGAGCGCCTATTACTGCTACCTCAATTTCGGCGCCGTGGCGTTCGGCGCGAGCGCCGCGGCGGTGTGGACTGTCGTGGCCCTCATGGCCCTGTGCGCACCGGCCTACGTGTACGCCGGTCGGCGCGCGCGTGTGGCTGACCACGAGTACCGCGTGCGACGCGCCCACTTGGAAGAGGCCCAACTCGACGCGTTACGCGGTGCCCTCGAACTGCGGGGACTCGGCGCCGTGGCCGGGGGTACCGCCCGGGTGCGCGCGTTGAGCGAACGGGCCTTCGACGTGGCCGACCGCGCCATGCGCACGGCCCTGGGGTCGTCGCTCGTCACCGAGTTTCTCGGCGGCGTGAGCGTGGGCCTCACCGCGATGATCAGCGGCTTCGCCCTCTTGCACGGCGAGACCACCGTGATGCGTGCCGTGGTCTCAGTGCTCGCGGCGGCCGAAGTTGCCGGCCACATCCGACGCTACGGATCCGAGTACCACCGGCGCGAGGCCGTCATCGAGGCACGCCAACGCCTCGACGCCATCTACGGCGCCCGCGTGCCCGTCGGAAACCTGGGCGCCGAGCAACTGGTGACCGCGGCACACCCCTCGCCGATCACCTTTTCGGTCTCACCCGGTGAGCGCTTGCGCGTGCGTGGTCCCTCGGGCGTCGGAAAGACGACCCTCCTGGCCACGGTGCTGGGGTGGGTACCCCCCGTGTCGGGCACCGTGTCAGCCCCTTCGCGCGTGGGATACGTCTCGCCCGAGTCCTCGTTGCTGTCTTCGGACCTGCGCACGTCACTCACCCTGGGCACCGCAGTGACCGACGACGAGGTGCGCGCCACCTTGAGGGAACTCGGCCTGGACGATCAGCGCTTTGCGGACCTCGACGCCCCCGTCGATCAGCGCTCGTGCAGTGACGGCGAACGGGTACGCCTCGTGCTGGCTCGCGCTCTGCTCACCAAGGCCCCCGCACTCGTGCTCGACGACGTGGCGGGAGTTCTCGACGACGAAGCCCGCCACCGCGTGACCGACGTGTTGGCCCGGACAACCAACCTCGCCCTCGTGGAGTGCACGTCGGACCTGTCGCTACTGGGCGACGCCACCGAGTTGGTGATCGCGTGAGGCCGGCCAACCGACGACTGCTGGACTGGCTGGACCGCGCTGCGCCCGAGCGTCGGTTGCTGCGACGAGCCCTCGGTGCCAGCGTCGTGGCATCCGTCTCGGGTTCGGTTCTGTCGGTCGGGGCGCTGGGTCTTCTCGTGGCGAGTAGCGGCGAACCGGGACTGCGCAGCGTGGCCGTGGCGTTGGTCGTGATCGAACTCGTCGCCTTCGCCCGTTCGCCGCTTCGCTACCTCGAACGGCGCAGCACCCACCGGCTCGGATTCGCCGCCGTCACCACGTGGCGCGCCTGGCTCACCACGACCGTCGCTCAGTGGCCGGCCAGACGATATGTGCGTGCACGCTCCGGTGACCTTCTCGAGCGGGCCCTCGGTGACACCGACGAACTCCAGGACCTCTGGGTGCGCGCCGTCGTGCCCGTGGTGGGCACGCTCGTGGGCACCGTCCTCGCCGATCTCGTCGTGGCCACCCTCGGGCCGTGGCCCCACTTCGTCCCGGCCGCCTTACTCCTCGGCATCGTTCAGGTCATCGGGGTCGCCGTGCAGTGGGGCTCGCTGGAACGACTGGTCGCCATCGATGCCCGTCGCCGACGCGCCCGGGCCGCTTTCCGCGACGTGTCGCTGGAGGCCGAAACTCTCGGGGCCGAACTGCGCGCCCTCGGCCACCTCGAAGTCCTCGAAGGCGAACTCCGTGCCCGGGCCGCGGAACTGGCCGCCGCCGAGCGCGCGGCGGAACGCTCGCAGTGGTTCGGCCCCTTCGCCGCAGTGATGACCACCCTGGCCGCACTGGCCGTGGTGGCGTTCACCACACCGACCGCGTCGGATCTGAGTCGTGCCTTGGCCCTGTTGCTGGCACTGGCGACGGCCGACTCTCTCGCGGTGGTCTCGGCCGGGGTCGTCACCGACGTGCGCGTTAGCGCGGCGGCCGAACGACTCGAGGAACTCGACACCCCCGTGTCGGGTGCGCACGAGTGGAACGGCGACACCACCCTGCACGCGCTCGACGTGGTCGTGAATGAACCGGCCCGCGTCGCACTCTCGGGACCGCGCACCGTGGCTCCGGGTCGGCGTGTCGCGGTGACCGGGCCGTCGGGATCGGGCAAGTCGACGTTGCTGCGGGTGCTGGCGGGACTCGACGTTCCCGACGGTGGTTCGGTGACGCTCGGCAACTGTCCCGTGAGTGAGCTGCCCGACGAACAACGACCGCTCGTCTACGTGCCGAGCGATCCGCGCTTTCTCGACGGCCTGCTCTTCGACGCGTTGCGACTGGGGCGAATCGTGACCCACAACCTGTCGGACGATCTGGCCCGCGTCGGCCTCCCGAGCGACGAGTCGACCCGCGTCGAAGGATGGAGCCGCGGACAGGCCCAACGGCTCGCGGTGGTCCGGGCGCTGGCGACCAGCCCGGCGGTAGTCGTGCTCGACGAACCCACGAGCGGTTTGGGACCGTCCGACACTGACGCGGTGACGGCACTCTTGGAATCAGCGGGGGTCACCGTCATCGTGGCGACCCACGACGAACGGCTCGTCGCCTGGTGCGACGAAGTCTGGAGTCTGGCCTAGCCGTTCAGGGTGTGGCTGGTGGCGGCCATGTAGCGCTCACCCACCACCGCCTCGCGGGGCACGGCCGCTTCCAGAGCCGCGATGTCGGCGGCGCTCAGCGTGATGTCGCTGGCTGCGACGTTCTCACGCAACCACTTGCGGCGCTTCGTGCCGGGAATGGCCACGATGTCCTCACCCTGGGCCAACACCCACGCGAGGGCGAGTTGGGCCGTGGTGCAACCCTTGTGCGCCGCGATCTCCTCGATACGCGCGACGAGTGCGCGGTTGGCGTCGAGCGCCTCACCCGAGAAGCGGGGGTAGAAGCTGCGGAAGTCCCCCGGCCCCTGTGCGGTGCGATTGGACTCCTCGCTGGTGAGAAAGCCCCGGCCCAGGGGGCTGTAGGCGACAAAGCCGATGCCCAACCGGCGACAGGTGTCGAGCACACCGTCTTCGGGGTCGCGCGTCCACAGCGAGTACTCGCTCTGCACCGCCGCCACGGGGTGTACGGCGTGGGCGCGCTCGATGGTCGCTGGCGAGGCTTCGGATATGCCGAGGTAGCGGACCTTGCCCGCTTCGACGAGCTCGCGCATGGCGCCCCAGGTCTCTTCCACCGGCACGGTGCGGTCCACGCGGTGCTGGTAGTAGAGGTCGATCACGTCGATGCCCAGGCGCGCCAACGAGGCGTCACAGCAGGCCTTCACGTACTCGGGACGGCCGTTGACGCCCTTGAACGATCCGTCCTCGCCGCGCTCGTTGCCGAACTTGGTGGCGAGAATCACCTGGTCGCGCCGGCCGGCGATGGCCTTGCCGACCAGTACCTCGTTGGTGTGCGGGCCGTACATGTCGGCGGTGTCGAGCATCGTCACCCCGAGGTCGAGGGCCTCGTGGATCGTCGCCGTCGACTCGACGTCGTCGCCGACGCCGTAGAACTCGCTCATCCCCATGCACCCGAGACCCTGCTCGGAAACTTCCAACGAGGCACCCAACGTTCGTTTTTTCACGATGTTCCCTTTCACGTGAACTCCGTCACATCACCCGTCGAATACGGGGGTCGACGTACCCTACCGCCGGACACATTGGTATCGTGGCGCCATTGGCCGGGGGGGCCATACATCGGAGAGCCCGTCCACTGCGCGAGCGGTGGACGGGCCTCGTTGTTTCTCAGGCCACGGGCACCACGTTGAAACTCAGCAACGAAGGTTCACCTCGGCGCGAGTGAATCGTGGTCATCGAAGCGTTGTGCAGACGGGTCCGCCAGGCGACCTGACCGCTCACGCCGAGCGCCCACGCGACGGCGGACTTAATGGGCGACACGTGACTGACCATCACCAGATGACGCTCGGGGTCGTGCATCAGGCTCGTCGGGTCGGCCCGCAACCCCTCCAACAGAGCGTGCACCCGGGCGTCGACCTGGGCCAGGGATTCCCCACCGGGGTAGGCCGCGTCGTGGTTCTCCACGTAGTGGGCCCACTCCTG
>CAWUMA010000055.1:0-4721 GCA_963923835.1 uncultured bacterium | reverse complement strand
ATCATGGTCAAGCACTCGTCGTCGTACATTGCACAGCACCCCAACCGGGTCAAGGCACCCGACGGAACGAAGCGGTAATGGCGTCGTGGCTGGGCCGGGTGGCCCTCTACCTTGCTTTTCTGGCGGCGCTCGCGGGCATCGTTGACCTGGTTCTCGCGAAACGACGTCACCGACCGGCTCACGCCCGCCTGTTCTCGTGGCTCGTTTTTGTCGGCGTGGCCGCGGCCGTCGGGGTGATGCAGGTCGCCCTCGTGACCCACAACTTCTCGCTGGCCTACGTCGCCGAGAACAATGCGACATTCACGCCGTTGTTGTATTCCATCACCGGTATGTGGTCGGCCCTCGAGGGCTCGTTGCTGCTCTGGGTCCTGTTGCTCGGCGGCCTCACCGTGGGGGTCGTATGGCGCTACCGACGAGAGGCTTCGGACGCGGTGGTGCAGTGGGCCACGCTCACCTTGCTCGCGGTCAACGCCTTCTTCATCTTCTTGATGGTCGGCCCGGCCGATCCGTTCCTGCGTAATCCCGTCGCCGCCTCACAGGGCGCCGGGCCCAACACGCTGCTCCAGAACAACCCGCTGGTGGCGATCCACCCGCCCCTGTTGTACCTGGGATTTGTGGGAATGAGCGTGCCCTTCGCCTTCGCGATTGCGATGCTCGCCACGGGCCGTCTCGAGGACCGTTGGCTGCTCGAACAACGTCGGTGGACCATCGTGGCGTGGGGTGCGCTGTCGGTGGGCATCGTGCTCGGCTCGTGGTGGAGCTACCAGGTCCTGGGCTGGGGTGGCTTCTGGGGCTGGGACCCCGTGGAGAACGCCGCGCTTCTGCCGTGGTTGACCGCGACCGCCTACGTCCACTCGATCATCGTGCAGGACCGCCGTGGTCTCTTCCGCGTGTGGAATCTCTCACTCGCCGTGGCGACCTTCTCGCTCACCGTGCTCGGCACGTTCTTCACCCGCTCGGGTGTTCTCCAGAGCGTGCACGCCTTCTCGTCGTCAACCCTCGGCCCGCTGCTCATCGCCGGGTTCGCCGCGAGCGTCCTCGTGGGAGGTGGCCTCATTGTGCGAGCCGGGGATCGCCTACGCAGTCCGGTCGGTGTCGACGAGCCGCTGTCGCGCGAAGGCCTCTTTGTCGCGAACAACATCGTCTTCGTGGGATTCGCCGTGGTCGTCCTGCTCGGCACGGTCTTCCCCCTTTTGTACCAAGCGGTGAACGGCGCCCAGGTCACCGTGGGTACCCCGTACTTCGCCCGCGTGGCGGCGCCCCTCGCCGTCGTGCTCCTCGCTCTCATGGCCGCGGCCCCACTCGTGAGCTGGCGCAGTGCCGACGGCCCGGTGTTCTGGACGCGGTTCCGCATTGGGGCGTGGACGGCCCTCGCCGCGGTCGTCGGGCTCGATCTGCTCGGCGTGCGCAAGCCCCTGTTTCTCGCGGCCGCCTTCCTCGCGGTTCTCGCCGCGGCCGCGGCTCTTCGCACCCTGCGCGGAGCCTTCGTGGCCGCCCGTCGCCGGGGACGACTCGTCGAGGCCCTCGTCGCGCCGAGCACCGGAGGGATGGTGACCCACCTGGGGGTGGTGATTCTGTCCATGGGCATCGTGGCGTCGACGTCGTACACGACGCGCACGGAAGTGGCGCTGGCCAAGGGCCAGACCACGGTGGTGTCGGGACACCGGTTGACGTACCTCGGGATGGACACGACCCGTAGCGCCCTGCGCGACCGGACCGAGCTCACGGTGATGGTGGACGGTCACGCGACACGTCCGGCCATCACGACCTATCACGGAGCGAACGGGACCACCATCGGTACGCCGGCCATCGACTCGAACCTGTTGCGTGACGTGTACATCACCTTCGAGGCGGTGGGCGGTGCCGGTCAGACGTCGGGTGCTCAGGTGCAGTCGGACCTACCGGCCGGCTCGGTGGGCCTGAGTGTCACCACCGAGCCTCTCCTGGCCTGGTTGTGGTTGGGGGGACTCGTGGTCGGCCTGGGCTCGGCACTCTCGTTCGCCCGGCGTCGGGAGGATGCGTGAAGCGCACGGTGAGTCTGACTGCCTTCGCGGTGGTGGTTTCCATGATCGTCCTCGCCGTCTTTCTGGGCACGAGAAAGGCCGCGAACGAAGCGAGCAACATCCACAGCCCCCTGCTAGGACATCCAGCGCCGGCTCTGAATGGTGCATCACTGCTCGATCAAACCCAGCAATTGTCGCTGCGACAGTGGCGTGGCCAGGACGTGGTGGTGAATTTCTGGGCGTCGTGGTGCGGACCCTGTCAACGTGAGGCACCGGAACTGTCGGCCTTCGCCTGGCAGCACCGCGGTGACGCAAAGGTAGTGGGCGTCGTTTTTAATGACTCACTCTCCGGCGCGCGTGAATTCGCCCGTCACTACGGATCGCTCTACCCGTCAGTGGTCGACGAAGGAGGGGTCATCGCCAACCGGTACGGCGTGGTGTCGCCGCCGACCACGTTCGTCATCAATCGTGCCGGCCGCGTGGCCGCGGTCTTGGTGGGCGCCACCACTCAGCGTCAGTTGAACGCTGTACTCGCGAGGGTCCGATGAGCCTGCTTCGCAGCTTTCGCGCGTGGCTACTGGCCGCGGTGGCCGTGGCCGCTCTGGTGCTCGTGAACGCGCCGGCCACCGACTCCACCGCCGCTCGTGTGGCGCACCTCGAGTCGTTGGTGCGCTGCCCGAGTTGCGAGAACATCTCGGTGGCTGAATCGAACGCCACCTCCGCGGTGGCGGTGCGCGCTCTCATCAATCGCGAGGTGCGCGCCGGCAAGTCCGACACCGAAATCCTGACGGGACTCGAGTCGACATACGGCACGGCCATCATCCTCAGCCCACCGGCACGCGGCTGGGGTGTGGTTCTCTGGCTCGCGCCCGTGGGCGTGATGGTCGGTCTCGCCGCCTGGTGGATTCTGCGGCGGCGGGCGTGACCAGCCGCTCTCAGGCCGAGGCCCGGGTGGCCGCCCTGGAGGCCTCACTCTTGGACCTTGAGCGCGAACGTCAGCGCGGCGAGATCAGTGATGAGCGCTACCGCGAACTACGAAACCGTGACGAGGCCGCCCTTACGGTGGCGCGCGCCGAACTCCAGGTCGCACCCGAACCGACTCCGCCGGTGCGTCGGCGCCGACCCAAGCGACGCCTGTACGTGGCCCTGGGATGCTTTGCCGTTGCCGTGGTGGTGGTGCTCGTCTCGTCACTGACGCCTCGACAGGTCGGCGACTCCATCACCGGCCAGGTCAACCTCGACCGGGCCCAACGGATTGCGCGCCTGTTAACCCAGGCCGAAGCCGACGTGGCCGATGGCCAGACCACCACGGCACTCGCCGCCTACAACGAGGTGCTCTCGCTGGCACCTCGCAACGTGACGGCCCTGACCCAGTCGGGTTGGCTGTCTTTCTCGGCCGGAAGTTCGGCCCGTGACGCGGCGGTGATCGCCGAGGGCCAGCGCCGTCTGCGCCGGGCGCTCTCGCTTGCCCCGAAGAACCCGGCGCCACACCTCTATTACGCGATCGTCGCGTTGTCGTTCTCAAAGGGTGGCGACATTGCGCGTCGTGAGTTCACGACGTTTCTCACGCTGCACCCGTCCAAGGCCCAACTGGCCGTGGCCGCGCCGTTTCTCAAGCAGTTGGGATTTCGCGCGAACTAAGCAGTGACGCGACAATCCTCGTCGCCACGGGCGCGTGACGAGAGGGTGACCTTGGTGGGCGAGACGCCCATGCCCTCGAGCATGCCAGCCACGAGCCCGCGGTCCACGGCGCACAGAACGGGGTGGTGCTGCGCCGCGGTGCCGAAGGGGCAGTTGTCGTTGACGAGCGACTGTGAGTTCTCATCCGACTCCAGGCGCGCTTCGAATCCGTGGGCCGTCAGGATGCCAGCTATTGACCTCATGGCTTCCTGAGCACTGTGCTGGCGCTCGGATTGGCTGGAGGGTGCGATCAACTTTTTCCCGTATTCGCGGCCCACGTCGGCGGCCAGGGCTTCGGCCGCTTCGGGTCCGAGAGTCGCCAACGCCCGCTGCAGTAGGGCCACCAACAACGCGTCACGACGAACCGATCCATCCACACTGAGTTGTTCGTCGATGACCCGGTAGCGCCGGGCCGGTCGGCCGGGGCCATCACGTGATTCGCTGTAGGCCTCGACGTAGCCACCCTCGGTGAGCTTTTCGAGGTGGTGGCGCACCACGTTGGCGTGGACGCCCACCTCGGACGAAAGGTCGACGACCGTGGCGCCGGGCTTCTCGCGCAGAAACAAGAAGATGCTCCGACGTGTCGGGTCGCCGAACGAGTGGGTCAGGCTGGAGACCTGAGCCGCGAAGATGTCGGGGTCGAAGTCGTCGATGCGGGTATCGGCCACGAAAAAAGTCTAGGAGCGGGTTTTGTGCGCGTGGCGGTAAGTTGGCGCGGACCCAAAGGACGCCCGTGACCCTTCGTGACACCCTCGCCGCCATTGTTGAACCCCAGCTGCTGCGCAACCTCGGCGAACTCGGATTCCTCGGAGACGTCACCGAGTCCTCGGCGGAACTCGTCCTGCCGGTGACCAACTGGCCCCAGCGTGAGGCTCTCGAGGCGGCCATTCGTGTCGCGGCCCCCGGTGTGTCCGTGCGGGTTCGGGTCATGGACGAAGAGGGCCGCTTGGCCTTGCGTAACTACCTCCGCGGTGCGATGACGGTGGCCGACGGTCCTGGTCAGCACGCCCACGCCACCACGCCCAAGTTCCTCGACAA
>CAWUMA010000054.1:0-4731 GCA_963923835.1 uncultured bacterium | reverse complement strand
TCCTCGCTGATGGTGGTGACCATCATGTTGCGCATGCCGAGCATCCAACCGGCGAGCGAACTCAGCACGATCGAGAGAATCGGCAATTGGCCGTAACGAAGCAGGCTCGCGATGTACTCCCAGTTCCAGCCCGGGGTCAACGCCGGGTTGTACGCCCCGAGCAGCGGGAACCAGTGCAGACCGGTGGCGAAGATCATGATGAGAATCGTGCCGAGGAAGTAGTACGGCACGCTCTGGAGAAATGTCGCGACGGGAATCACGGCGTCGGCCCGTGAACCGCGCGTCCAGCCAAACACCACGCCCAGCGCCGTACCGATCAGGAAACTCACCACGGCCGCGGTGCCGATCAGCCCGATGGTCCACCAGATTTGCGAGGAGAGCACCTGACCGACCGGGGCCGAGAGAGTGATGGATTCACCGAGGTTGCCGTGGGCCAACTGGCCGAGATAGTGCCAGTACTGGACGATCATGGGCTGGTTGAGACCCTGACCGAACTGGGCCTTGATGGCCCGGATCATTTCGGGAGTCACCCGGCCCTGCAACTTGCCGATCAACTGCTGGATGGGGTCGCCCGGCATGAGCCGGGGCAGGATGAAGTTGACCGTGATGGTCGCCCACGCGGTGAAGAGGTAGACGCCGAGGCGCCGCAGCAGCGAGGTCACGAAGCTCCCCGCATGAGAAGTTCTTGTGCACCAGCCGACGCGCCTTGCACGCAGCCACACGAGTCGCGCAGGACCAGTTCGGTGGGCATCGTCACCATCGAACCCTTTTCCACCTCACCGTCGAGCAGGCCGACCACGAGGTTCACCGCCGCCACGCCCAATTGGAAGCTGGGCTGGGCCACGGTGGTGAGACCGGGACGCGACGTGCGCGCGAGGGGGATGTCGTCAAAGCCCGTGACGAGAACGTCCTCGGGAACCCGGCGACCGTGCTGAGCGAGCGTGTGCACGACACCGAGAGCCATCTGGTCGTTGGCGCACACGAAGACCTCGGGCAAAGCGGAGGGCTGCGCCAGACGGGCCTCCATCTCGGCTTCGGCGCGCATCATCGAGAAGTTGCCGGTCAACACGTTCTCGGGACGCACCCGGCCCCCGGCGGCATTGACGGCGGCCACGAAGGCCTGTTGGCGCGACAGGGCGTCGGGGCTGTCGGGGATACCGGCCACGAAGCCGAAGTCCCGCACACCGTGCGCCGCGGCGAGGTGGGCGACCACGGCCTGGATACCGCCCTCGTTGTCCACCCGCAGGGTCGCTCCGAACTTGACGGCGCCGGTTCCCGATAGGTGCACCGCGCGCATGCGTTTGGTGATCCGCATCGCCCCGAGGTCGTTGGCGACCCGGTCCGAGAGGATGATGCCGTCGACGGAACTCGAGATCCGCTCCAGTGGGGTCATGCCCGATTCGAAGCCCGGCCGCACGGCACAGGCGAACAAGGAATAGCCCCGCAAAGCCGCCTGGGTGGAGGCACCACGAATCAGCGCGTCAGTGAACAAGACGCTCGCGTCCTCTTCTTGGGACGGGCTGAATGTCGCCTGGTTTTCGTCAAGGGGGTAGACGAGACCGATCGACCACTTCTTCCCGCCCGAGAGGGATCGGGCCGCCGACGAGGGGACAAACTGGAGTTGCTTGATCGCGTCCGTGACGCGGTCACGCGTTTCGGGGCGCACGTGGGCCGCACCGTTCAATACGCGGCTCACCGTGGCAATGGAGACACAGGCCACGTCGGCCACGTCGTAGATGGTCGCCTTTCCCTTGGCCACGTTCCCTCCCCCGGTCATGAAAGCACTTACAATGTAAGCGATTTCAGATAGCGCTTTCGCACTCCCGGGGAAGAACCTGGGCCCCGTATTTACTGGGCTTTCGTGGTCTCACCGTGTTCTACTATGCTAATACGCTGATATGCAGGTCATCCCCGCCCTCGATCTTCTCGGCGACGACGTGGTCCGTCTCCACCAGGGCTCGTACGACGACGTGCTCTTTCGTCTGCCCCTCGACACCGTCCTCGACCGGGTTCTCGACGAAGGTCCAGCCCTGCTCCACGTGGTGGACCTTCAGGGAGCCCGTGACGGGCGTTTTCGCACCAGTCTTCTCGAGCGGATCCTCACCCGAACCGCGGGCTTCGTTCCCGTCCAGGCCTCGGGAGGGCTTCGCTCCGTGGAGTCGGCCCGCGACGTGCTCGACCACGGCGCGGCCCGGGTCATCGTGGGCACCGCGGCCTGGGAAGACGGCGCACTCCCCCGCTTTGTCGGGGCCCTCGGCGACCAGCTGGTGGTTGCCCTCGACATCAAGGACGGAACCGTCGCCGTGCGCGGCTGGGTCGGATCGAGCGGGCTGTCACTCGAAGAGGCCCTCGAGCGCTGCCTTGTGGCCGGAGTGGTCCGCCTGCACGTGACGGCCGTTGAACGTGACGGCACCATGAGGGGCCCCGACCTCGACCTGTACCGGCGCGCGTGCGCGTCGGGCATCGCCGTGGTGGCCGCCGGGGGCGTGCGCGACGAGGCCGACGTGGCGGCCCTCGAGGCGCTGGGCTGTGAGGCGGCCGTGATGGGCGTGGGGTGGCTCACCCGGGTCGGCCTGCTCCCCTAGCCCCCTACCCTGTCGTAGCGAGGTGACCATGAGCCGACTCTTCGAACCCCTGACCCTGCGCGGGGTGACCTTCCCCAACCGCGTCTGGGTCGCCCCCATGTGCCAGTACTCGGCCTCGACCGAGGGCGTCGTCGGTGACTGGCACCTCGTCCACCTCGGTGCGTACGCCACGGGCCAGGCGGGACTGATTATCGCCGAGGCCACGGCCGTCTCCCCCGAGGGCCGCATCTCCACCCGGTGCCCGGGCATCTGGAACGACGAGCAAGTCGCCGCCTGGCGTCGGGTCACCGACTTCGTGCACGCCCAGGGCGGGATTATCGCCCTCCAACTCGCCCACGCCGGGCGCAAGGGCTCGTTCAATGGCGAGGACTTCTCCCACGCCGCACCAAATGCGGGCGGCTGGACCACGGTCGCCCCGAGCGCGGTGGCCTTTGAGGGCTACCCCACCCCAGTCGAGCTCGATCACGACGGGATCGATCGCATCGTGGCGGCCTTTGCCGACGCAACCACCCGGGCGATGGCGGCGGGATTTGACTTCGTGGAGATCCACGCCGCCCACGGGTACCTCCTGCACGAGTTTCTTTCGCCGCTTTCGAATCACCGTACCGACGAGTACGGCGGCAGTTTCGAAAACCGGACGCGCATCGTGCGCCGCGTGGTCGAAGCCGTGCGTGGCCGCCTCCCCGATGACAAGCCACTTTTCATCCGCTTCTCCAGCACGGACTGGGTGGACAACGGCTGGGACATCGAACAGACCGTGGCCCTCAGTGCCGAATTGAAGGACCTCGGCGTCGACCTGGTGGACGCCTCGTCGGGCGGAAACCTCAACACGAAGATTCCCGTGGCCCCGGGGTACCAAGTTCCCTTCGCCGAGGCCATTCGCGCCACCGGTGTGGCCACGGGTGCCGTGGGGCTCATCACCGAGCCCGAACAGGCTCAGGCCGTGCTGGACGAGGGGCGAGCCGACGCGGTCCTGCTGGCCCGGGCCTTTCTGCGCGACCCCCACTGGGCCATGAACGCGGCCGAAAAACTGGGTTGTGTGATTCCGTGGAATGCCCAGTACGAACGGGGTCGCACGGTCCGCTAACGACAACGTGGGCCCGGGGAGTCCCCCGGGCCCACGAAATCGTTACTTGGTGAAGGTCACCGCCGTGGTCGCCGATTGAGCGGCCAGGTAGCAGGTGTCGGTGGCCTTCTTGACCACGATGTTCACCGTGCCCGCGCCCGTCACGTACAGGTAGGAGCTTCCACCCGCGGTGACAATCTTGGCGCCCGAGGCCGTGCCACCGGTCACAATCGAGAAGGTGACCGCACCCGTGCCGCTACCACCGGAGTAGGTCAGCAGCAGGTACGTACCTACGATGCCCGACGTCGAGGTCAGGACCAGCGGGGTCTGAGTCGCCTTGGCGATGGTGATCGTCGTGGCCGACGAGCTGACCGCCAGGTAGTTCGAGTCGGCTGCCTTGGTGGCCGTCACCGAGCAGGTACCGGCGCTCGTCGTGGTCAGCACACCGTTGGTCACGGTGCAACCCGTGGCCGTGCCGTTCACCACCGTGTAGGTCACGGCTCCGGTGCCCGAACCACCACTCGTTGTGAGCGTGAGCGGCGTGCCGTAAGTACCCGAGGTCGAGGTGACCTTGAGGGCGGCCTGGTTGGCCTGGTTCAGGGTGACCGCTGTCGGGTCACTGCTCGCCGCCAGGTAGTTCGTGTTCGTGGCCTTGGTCACGATCACGAGGCAGGTGCCGGTGCTCGTCGAGGTGAGACGTCCGCTGGCGATGGCACATCCCGTGGCCGTGCCACCCGCGGCGACCGCGTAGCTGTACGAACCCGTCGATTCACCGCCGGTCGCCGTCAGGGTCAGTGCCGTGAGGTACGTACCCGTCGTCGAGGTCAGCGTCGGCGGGGTCTGCGGGGCCTTACCCACCGTCACCGTCGTCTTGGCCGACGAGGCCGTGAGGTAGTTCGCGTCCGCCGGGATGGTGATCGTCACGTAGCAGGTACCCGCGCTGGTTGACGTGAGGTCGAACGTCGTGGCATCCACCGCACAACCGGTGGCCGTACCGTTGGCCACGGCCACCGTCGGAGCCGAGGTGCTCGATCCACCTGTGTACTGCACCCACATCGGGATGCCGTAGGTGGCCGTCGT
>CAWUMA010000053.1:0-4770 GCA_963923835.1 uncultured bacterium | reverse complement strand
TGGCGGGGGGTGACGGGGATCTCGATGAAACGCCCCTCGACGAGCGTCGCATGCTCGCCGAGTTCGGCGTGGTGCAGATCAGCGCCGCGCTGGTCGCCGCCACCGGCAACTTCGTCTCGCCGGTTCGAGTGGTGACCCGCGGGTGGTTCGACGGACCCACGGGGGAGCAGATCCGTGAGCACCTGCAGTCGGCGGTGCGCGACGCACTCACCGAAGCCCTGTCAGAGGGAGAGACCTCGGAAGAGCGCCTGAACAAGGTGGCCCAGCGCGCGGCCGGACGTCTGCTCGGTGGTCGCTACCGCCGGCAACCGGTGTTGCTCGTGGCGGTGACGGTTCTCTAGTCGCCCTTGTCGGGTTCGCCGTGTGCGGCGTTGACCCGGCCCATGCGCCAGAAGGCCTTGCGGTCGATCTGCTCGGCGGTGAGGCCCCGGTCCAGCAGGGCCTTGCGAAGGGTCATCGTGACGGCGAACTCGCCAAACAGGTACGCGTGCCCCTCGTCTAGGGGCGTCGCAAATGCGGCGAGGGCGGTGAGGAGTCCCGCCGGATCGTTCCCCGCCCGGCCCTGACGCTCCACGAAGATGCCGGTCACGCCCAGCCCCTCGTCAAAGGAAGTGGTGACCGCGTCGTCCATGTGATCGACCTCGATGAGGAAGATGGCCCGGCCCGGCACCTCGATGCTCGACGCGAGTCGGTAGAACGACCCGAGCGCCGTGACGTCCCCGGCGAACAGATGCCAGTCGGCCATCGGGTCGAGGCCGATCTTTCCGCGCGGGCCCACGAGGTCGACCACGTCGCCGGGTTTGGTGGTGCGGGCCCAGCGCGAGCCGGGGCCGTCGTGGGCCACGGCGATCCACAGTGTGATGGTTCCGCGAGTGGCGTCCACGGAGCGCACGCTGTAGCGGCGACGAACGTACTCACCACTCTCGTCGGGCACTCGCACCATGACGTCATTGCCGGGCACGCCCGCGAGTTCGGCGGGCGCGCGCAGTTCGACAGCCACCAACGCCGGACTCAGGGTGTCAACGGACACCACGGTGGCGTCGATGGCGTGGACGCCGAGGCGCGACGCAAGGTCGATGGAGGACTCGTGTGGCACCGCGTCAGCCTACGGTTTGCCCCCGTTTTGACACACCGGCTCACTACGCTTAAATGTCGTGGCCAACGCCCGCTCCGCGAAATCCAAGCCGAAGAAGCCGGCCGCAAAGGCCTCCTCGGCGCGCCCCGTCGAGGGGTCGATCTGGCACCGCCACCGGCGGGATCTCTGGATCGTGGCCCTCTTCGTGGTGGGCGCCTTTTTCGCGTTGTCGCTGGGTGGGGCATTAGGACCGGTGGGTCGTGCGCTGAGCGCCGGCTTGGCCAGCGCCCTGGGCGTGGCCCGCTTTGCGCTTCCGGTGCTGACCCTCGGACTCGCGGCGGCACTCGTGGCCAACCGCGTGGAGATTGATCGCACTCGGTTGACCTGGGGCGGTGGTTTGGCCCTGCTGGCGGTGTCGGGAATGGGGGACCTCGCGGGTGGCATGCCCGGCCTGCACGCGTCACGGTCGGCGCTGGGTGGCGCCGGTGGATGGCTCGGTGTGGCGGTTGGAGGGGGACTGGCCTCGGCCCTCGCGGTTGCTGGAGCGGTGGTGGTACTGGTGGCCCTCGCTCTCGTGTCGGTCATGGTTCTGACGGGAATCGGGCTACGCACCATCTTGCTCGCGATGGGTCGATTCTTCCGAGCCGTCGGTGCGCGCCTCGCACGGTGGTGGGCGTCGCGGCCACAGAGCAACGAGAACTACGACGAGGTGGAGAACGAGGCCGTCGTCGTGCCCTTCCCCCAGCCGGCTCCCGCTCCCGAGCCCGTGGACGACGTCGACGACGACCCGTACGAGGCGCCTCTCGAAGCCGATTACGAAGACGACCCGTACGAGGACGAGCCCGAACCGGCTCCCGCCCCGGCCGCGCCCGCGCTGCGACTCGTTCCCGATGTACCGAGCAACTGGGAACTTCCGCCACTGAGCCTGCTGTCGCGCACGAAGGAGCAAAAACAGGACCGTAACGCCGTTGACGAGGCGGGTGCCCAACTGGTGACGGCCCTGGCCGCGCACGGTGTCGACACGACGCTGGTGGGCTACACCGTGGGTCCCACCGTCACGCGATTCGAACTGGAGCTCGGGCCGGGTGTCAAGGTCTCGAAGGTGACCTCGCTCAACAAGGACATCGCCTACGCGATGGCTTCGCCCGACGTGCGAATCCTCGCACCCATCCCGGGACGTTCGGCCATCGGCGTGGAGGTCCCCAACCGCCAGCGGTCACTCGTGGCCTTGGGCGACCTCTTGGCCGCGGAAGAATCGCTGGCGGCAACCCATCCGCTTGACGTGCCGATTGGTCGGGACATCTCGGGGCGGACCGTGGTCGTGAATCTTTCCGAGATGCCCCACGTCCTGATCTCGGGAGCCACGGGTGCGGGTAAGTCGAGCTGTCTCAACTCACTCATCACGTCACTCGTGATGCGCGCGACACCCGATCAGTTGGGGCTCATCCTCATCGACCCCAAGCGTGTCGAGATGGGTCAGTACGGCGACCTGCCGCACCTCCTCTCCCCGGTCGTCGTCGATCCCAAGAAAGCGGCCGGAGCGCTGGCGTGGGCCGTCAAGGAAATGGAGCGGCGCTACGACATCCTGGCGGAGGTGGGTGCGCGCGACATCACGAGTTACCAGCAGATGATTGACCGTGGCGAGATTCAACTTCCGCCGACGGCCCGCGAAGAGGTGGCCGACGCCCTGGAGCGCGCGACCGGACTGGAAACCGAGTTGCAGCGTCCCGAACCCGAACGCCTCCGTTACATCGTCGTGGTGGTCGACGAGCTCAACGACCTCATGATGGTGGCGGCGCGCGACGTCGAAGATTCGGTCGTTCGAATCGCGCAGATGGCCCGTGCCGTGGGTATCCACCTCGTCCTCGCGACGCAGCGCCCGAGCGTGGATGTCATCACCGGTGTTATCAAGGCCAATATTCCCTCGCGCATGGCCTTCGCCGTCTCGTCGCTCGCGGACAGTCGGGTCATTTTGGACCAGGCGGGAGCGGAGCGCTTGATCGGCAAGGGCGACATGTTGCTACTGACCGCGTCGAGCAATATCGCGCGCCGTCTCCAGTCGCCGTGGGTCTCCGAGGAAGAGGTTCGCCGGGTGGTGGAGGCCTGGCGTGCTCAAGGTGGTCGTCGAGAGACCGTGGTCGCCCTGGACGAGCCGGTTCGTAGTTCGGCCGGCGGTGGGGGAGAAGGCCCCGGCGTCGATGACGAGGAACTGTTCCGCGAAGCCCGCCGGATTGTGATTGAAACCCAGTCGGGGTCGACGTCCATGTTGCAGCGCAAGCTGCGGGTCGGATTCGCCCGCGCCGGTCGCTTGATGGACGAATTGGAAAAGGCCGGCATCGTCGGTCCCGGTGACGGGTCGAAGGCGCGCAAGGTTCTCAAGACCATCGACGACTTGGACGACTGATCCGTGGCCCGTCGCCCGACCTCGGCGTGGCGGGGGCTCGCCACCCGCTTCCTGGCGGCACTGCTCGGCGTGGCATTCGCGGCGGGTGGCATCGTGGCCATGGTCGCCAGTGCTCCGGTCAGTTCGTCCGTCATACGTGTCCACCACGCAGCGCTCGTGTGGCACCGGACGTCCTCATCTCCCGCATCACTGAGTTTTCCCGAGTCGGGAAGTGCCGCGTGGTTCATCACCGGGGCCAACACCGGTGGCGCCGTTCGCGACCTGTTGCCGGTCCCGATTGCTTCGGTCACGAAGATGATGTCGGCGCTCGTGGTGCTCGACGCGCTGCCGCTGCAGCCCGGTGACACGGGGCCGTGCACGACGGCCCAGTCCGTGGACGTGGCGGCCTACCAACACTTCGCGGCGACGGGGCAGTCGCGCGCCGCCGTGGCCGTGGGTGAACAGATCTGCGAGGACCAGCTGCTGGCGGGCCTGTTGGTGCGCTCGGCCGGAAACTACCTGACCCTTCTCGAGCGACTGATGCGAGTGGACCAGGCCCAGTTTGTGTCGGCGATGAACCGGCGGGCCGAGCGAATGGGGTTGCACGCCACGCACTACGTCGAACCCACCGGTTTCGACCCGCGAAACGTGTCGACCGCGACCGAGCAGATTGAGGTGGCCCGGGCCTTGATGGCCAACCCCGTCGCCGCGGAGCTGGTGAATCACTCCACGGTGACACTCCCCGTGGCCGGCACCGTGCCGAGCTGGACTCCGCTGGCGGGAACCGGAGACGTGGTCGGCGTCAAGTCCGGTCGCACCGAGGCGGCGGGCGGGTGCGACGTCCTCGCCTTGCGGTACCAGAACCGACACGGCGGGGGCCTCGTCTTCGCGGCCGTTTTTGGACAACGCGGGGGCGACCTCGTGACGCCGGCGGGAGACGCCGCCAACCGGCTGGCCCGCTCCGTGCTCGACGCCCACGCGACGTGGCGACTGCCTCGGGGCACCTCCGTGGCGTCGGTCACGTGGGGGACGACCCACGCCCACGTGGTGACCGAGTCCGGTGTGACGCTGCGCCGATTGCTGTGGCAGGTGCCGCCCACTATCTGGGTAGATCATTTGTCGGTGACGCACGCGGTCGTGGCCGGGCAGCGAGTGGGTTGGCTCGTCGCGGGGTCCCACCGGGTGGCCTTGGTGGTCACCGGCGAGGTTGCCCCTCCCACCCTCTGGCAACGCCTACGCTGACCGGCGTGCGCGCGAGAGTTCCGGCCAGTTCGGCCAACCTGGGGCCGGGGTTTGACACCCTCGCCGTGGC
>CAWUMA010000052.1:0-4935 GCA_963923835.1 uncultured bacterium | reverse complement strand
AGGGTGCGGCGCAGCGAGTTGCCGAGCGTGTGGCCGAAGCCGGGGTCCAGCGGTCCGACCTCGAAGGTCTGGACGTTGTTGACCTCTTCACCGCGGGCCTCGACCGTGGGGCGTGAAATAAGCAGCATGGGTACTCCTGATCTAGTTGGTCGGGGTTACTTCGAGTAGAGCTCAACGATGAGCTGTTCGCGGATCGACTCGTCGATCTGCTCGCGCTGGGGCACGACGCGCACGGTCACGGCAAAGCCGTTGTCCGAGGCCTCGAGCCAGCCGGGCACGGTGCGGTCCAACACGTCGCGGTTTCGCACGACGTTGAAGTTCTCGCGGGTCGCGGGCTTCAGGGCGATGACCTCACCGGGACGGACCCGGTATGAGGGAATCGTGACGCGCTTGCCGTTCACCGTCACGTGACCGTGACGGACGAACTGACGGGCCTGGGCGCGCGAGGCACCCCAACCGGCGCGGTACGCCACATTGTCGAGACGCAGTTCGAGGAACACCAGCAGGTTGGTACCGGTCATGCCGGGACGGCGGCTGGCCTCTTCGTAGAGGTTGCGGAACTGCTGCTCGAGCACGCCGTAGGTGCGACGGGCCTTCTGCTTCTCACGCAACTGGTTGAGGTACTCCGAGCCCTGACGCTGACGGTCACGACCGTGCATCCCCGGCGGGTAGGCGCGGGTCTGACGGTCCGAGTTCTCGGCGACCGGGCACTTCATCGAGAAGCAGCGCTCACCCTTCAAGAAGAGCTTGGTGCGCTCACGACGGCAGAGCCGGCAAACGGGTCCTGTGTAACGGGCCATGACTTTCCTTATCCCCGACGACGCTTCTTGGGACGGCAACCGTTGTGGGGCAACGGGGTGACGTCCTTGATGGCGACAACTTCAATGCCGGCCGCGGCCAGCGAACGAATGGCGGTCTCGCGACCCGATCCCGGTCCACGCACGAGCACGTCGACCTTCTTCACGCCGTGCTCCATGGCGGCGCGGGCGCACTTCTCGGCGGCCAGCTGGGCGGCGTAGGGGGTCGACTTACGCGAACCCTTGAAGCCGACCTGACCCGACGAGGCCCACGACACGACGTTGCCCTCGGGGTCGGTGATCGACACGATGGTGTTGTTGAACGAACTCTTGATGTGGGCCACACCGAAGGAGACGTTCTTGCGCTCCTTCTTACGTCCCTTACGGGCGGTGGCGGCGGTGGGCTTAGCCATTACTTGGTCGCTTTCTTCTTACCGGCAACGGTGCGCTTGGGGCCCTTGCGGGTGCGGGCGTTGGTGCGGGTGCGCTGTCCGCGCACGGGCAGACCCTTGCGGTGACGCACACCCTGGAGGCAGTTGATCTCCATCTTGCGCTTGATGTCCTGGGCCACGTCGCGGCGCAGGTCACCCTCGACCGTGATGTTCTGGTCGATGTAGGAACGCAACTTGTTCACGTCGGCCTCGGAGAGGTCCTTGACGCGGGTCGACTCGCTCAGACCGGTCTCGGCGCAAATCTTCTTCGCCGTGGTCGGTCCGATGCCGAAGATGTAGGTGAGCGAGATCACCGTGCGCTTGTCGCGCGGGATGTCAACGCCTGCAATACGGGCCATTCGATTTTCTCCTTAACCCTGACGCTGCTTGTGGCGCGGGTTCTCACAGATGACGCGGACGTGACCGGCCCGACGAATCACCTTGCACTTCTCGCACATCGTTTTGACGCTGGCACGAACTTTCATGTCTTCTCTCTTCAGACCGGAATTATTTGTACCGATAGGTGATGCGACCACGGGTCATGTCGTAAGGGGTGATCTCGACCTGGACCTTGTCACCGGGGAGAATGCGAATGCGGTGCATGCGCATCTTTCCCGAGCTGTGGGCCAACACGGTGTAACCGTTTTCGAGCTCCACGCGGAACATGGCGTTCGGCAGTGGCTCGACAACCGTCCCTTCGACGGTGAACGCGTCTTCCTTCGGCTTACTCAGGTCCTTCTCCTCACTCGAACGAGCGAACGGGGCCACTCGGCCACGTCGCACGGGTGGTCCGAGGGGGTGCCCACGGACCGGCTGACCATTCTACCGATTGAGCGCGGTGGCGCAAAAGTCGGATTTTCCGGCTCTCGCAACCGGCCGACCCGCCGGGAAATGGGACTACCTACTCTACAGATTCTCCGGCAAAATCGTCCAAAGTGGGCGGGTGGCGATTCGTTTGGCCCTTCGACCCCACCACAAAGCGCCCGGGATCGCTCGGGGCGCTGGTACGGCCACGGTGGAGGCACCGGGAGACAAAATGCCGAAATTCTCTGATGTCTGCCCCCCCACGCACCCGCGAGTCGGCCGCGACTTTGTTATCGCTTTCGCAGTTGCGAACACAGGAGTTTCCGAAAATTGTGGTCAACGTGATGAGTCTCTTTCCGACAAGGTTGCCTAGAAGCTATGCCCATTAGAACCGTCACCGACCCCACCAAGTTGCACTCACTCTTTCACGCGATGCTTTCGCTCGAACGAAGCAGCAACGACCACGCGCTCTGCCAGAGCGTTATTGACGCGACCTGTCAACTTGGTCAGGCGTCGTACGGCGTCATCGTGGAATTGACCAATGGCCAACCTCGCCATCCCAATATCTGTGGCCACGGACTAGACAGCAGCCAACTGGTCGCACTGGCTGGACGGATGCTGCCCCCGGGGTACGTCGACGACATTGAACACGGTCGCGTTTACGCCTCGGACTCGCCGCCACCGATCCTCGATCGGGTACCGGGACTGCCGCCGGTGTCGAGTTATCTCGTGGTGCCGGTCCGTGGCGCCAACCAGTACGTGTACGCCCTCATCTTTCTCGGCGGGCGGGCCGACGGTCATCCCTTCGGTGGCGAAGACCTGGGGCTCATCGCAGCGGTGGCCCAGTGCGCTGGCAATTTCGCCGACCAGATGGTTTGGCAAAGACGCCACGAATTGACGGCGCTCGCAGCCGAACGGGAGCGGGTGGCCCGGGACATGCACGACAGCGTCATTCACCGACTCTTCGGGGCCGGACTCTCGCTCCAGACCGTCCTTACGGCCGAACCGCATCTCGAGGATGGCATCACCCCCCGGATAATCAAGTCGGTCGTCGAGGAAATTGACGCCACCATCATGGAAATTCGTACGACAATTTTCGAATTGGATGATTCCTCGCCGTACGAATCGTCAATCGAGGCTCGGCTTGACAGCATCATCCGTGAGATGACCACGCGGCTGGGCGTGACGGTGTCGGCCCGCGTGGGCGCCGAGGTGGACGGCAAATTGGACCCGGAAGCCGCCAAGACCATCGTCGCCGCCCTACGCGAATTGCTGGCCAACGTGGCCCGGCACTCCCACGCGACCACCGTGGACATCGCCGTCGACTTACAGGGGCCCGACGCCGTGCTCACGGTGACCGACAACGGCGTGGGTCTGTCCGACGGCGACGGCACGGGACGAGGTCTGCGCAACCTCCGCCGGCGCGCCGAGCAGCACGGCGGGAATTTGGAGCTGTTAACCCCGCCGGGCGGGGGCACGCGGGTTCGTTGGTCAATAAGAAATGGAGAAATGTTGTGATCAGACTCATGTTGGTGGACGACCACGAAATCGTCCGGCGCGGGCTACGCGAGCTTCTCGAATCCGAACCCGATCTCCACGTGGTGGCGGAGGCCTCCACCATCACCGAGGCCGAAGCCTTCGACCCACGGAGCATCGACGTGGCCGTTCTCGACGTGCGCCTGCCCGACGGCAGCGGCATCGACCTGTGCCGGAACATGCGCGCGACTCGCCCGGATCTCCCGTGCGTGATGCTGACGGCTTTCGCTGACGACGAAGCGTTGGCCGCGGCCGTACTGGCTGGCGCCAAGGGATACGTCATCAAGACCGTGAACGGCAACCAGCTGGCCGACTCGTTGCGTCGCGCCGCGGCCGGTGAGAACCTCTTGCGCGCCGACCAAGTCAAGCGGGCGCGGGACAACCTCCAGCGCCAAGCGGCCGAGGAGGCCCGCTTGGGCAGCCTCAGCCCCCAAGAGAAGCGGATTCTGGAACTGTTGGCCGAGGGACTCAGCAACCGCGAAATCGCCCAGACGATGTACCTCGCCGAGAAGACGGTGAAGAACTACGTCTCGAACCTGCTCGCCAAGTTGGGCTTCTCGCGTCGCACCGAAGCGGCCCTCTTCGCCCAGCGCCAGCACGACCTACACCACCCAAGCCCCACCTGACCCCTACGCTGGCTCCGTGCCCTACGACGAGCGAGATGAAGCCATCCTCGCCGCCACCCAGGCCGAACTCGTCACCCACGGGGTTCTCGGTCTGCGCGTGGCCAGCGTCGCCGAGGCCTGTGGCGAACCTCTCTCCACGATTTACCGTCTCTTCGCCGACCGTGAAGGGTTGATTGCCGCCGCGTTGCTGCGCGCCTACAACCGACGCATCGACTCTCTGCTCGAGGCCGCCCAACGGCGACTTGACGACCCGCGGCCGTGGACGCTCGACGACGTTGTCGCACTCACCCCGACACCCGCCGAGGCGTTGGAGGACAACTACCGGTTGACCGAGCAGATGTTGTGGCTAGCGACCGAACGCGAGGCGGTGGCCCAGGACGTCAACCGGGAGCGGGCGCGCCAGCGCCAGGCCCTCGCCGACATCGTCGACAGAATCCTCGACCGCCTCGACCCGGCCGACCGGTTCGACCCGCGCATCTACACCATGCTGATCTTCAACCTCAGCCTGGCCCAGAATGAGCTGACTGGCGAGGGAGCGATGGGCACCGCCGAGTACCGCGAGTTTCTGATGCGCCTACTACGCGACTCGCGGCCGCTCTAGATCGTAAAAACCTCGGGGCCGTCGTCGGTCACACAGATGGTGTGCTCGAAGTGGGCCGACAAAGAGCCGTCCTCGGTCATGACACCCCAGCCGTCCTCGAGGACGTAGGAGTCGATGCCGCCGATGTTGATCATCGGCTC
>CAWUMA010000051.1:0-5087 GCA_963923835.1 uncultured bacterium | reverse complement strand
CAGCGGTCACAACGCGCGCCCTTGAAGAAAGAGTCCACACCCTCGGGTACCGCACCCTTGGCGGCGACGTAGTCCAGGGCGCCGACCGGTCCGGTCAGACCCGTCATCAAGAAGGTCTTGTCGTCAATGGCCTTCTCGCTTCCGAAACGCTTGGCGAGGCGGCGCCCCCAGGCACGGTCCTCGCCGGTGGGCTTGTAGCCCGCGCGCGGCACGATCTCCTCGAGTCCCGCGAAGGCGCGATAGCCGTCGGGACTCATCAGCCGGGTGCCGAGCAGAACATCCTCGTCGGGGAAGGCGAGCAGCGCACGGCGGAACTGATCGTGCAGCATCGCCTTGAGCGCCTGGTCAGCCTTCGAGTTTCGATCAACGAGGGCCAGGCCCACCAACAGCGATGGCGTGCCGCCGATTCGCTCGAGGGTGCAGAACGAGTACGAGCGGAGCTTGTTGCCCTCGCGCACCGTCGTCACGAGCACCCACTCCTCGCGCTGCTTGGAGAGGAACCCGATATCGAAGTTGGGCTCACGGTCTACGCACAGGTCGGCCATTTCGGCCAGTTCGGCGTCACTCAGAGCGGTCGTGTCCTTCGTGTTAACGCTCATCGGCATGTTGCCATTCTACGACAGTCGCCGACACCCCTCCCGAGGGGTCACGCCTTGATGACCGACCGCCCGAATTCCGTGCGCAAATCGGCCACCACCCGCGGGATAGTGACCGCGAATTCGGGGCTGAGTTTGAAGGACTTTCCCGAGCCGACCGCCTCCACGATGACCGGCGACGGACCTGGGTGGCGCTGGAGAATTTCCTTCAGGTGGGCGATGCCGTCGGGGGTCAAGAACTCCGGGGTCAACGACAGGCGAAGTTCGCCCGGCCCGGCCGTGAGGCTCACCTGTTCGATCTCAAAGGCCGAAAAACGTAGCTCGTCATCGCGGGCGTCCACGCGAAGTTTCGAAATCACCACGTTGTCGCGCGCGAGGAGACCCGAGAACTTTTCGAAGGTGCGCACGGGCACGTTGACCTCGAGGGATCCCTCCAGGTCTTCCAGGGTGATGATGGCGTAGGGCTTGCCCTCACTCTTCGTGGTGCGAACCAGAACCTCGGTGATGATGCCGCCCACGGTGACCGAACGACCCGAGTTGGCCACGTCGGCCGCCACTTCGCGGACGGTGCCGAACGTGGCGTCGCACCGCGCCGCCAACTGGGGTGCCACCTCGGTCAAGGGGTGCTCGGAGAGATACGTACCGAGCATCTCGCGCTCGAAGTTGAGCTTGACCGACTTCTCGTACTCCTGGGTTCCCACCGCGATGTCAGTGCCCTCCCAGTCTCCGCCACTGTCCTCGTCGAGGGCCGCGAAGAGGGTGCTGATCCCCAGTGAGAGGTCCTTACGCCGGGCGAGGGTGACCTCGACCAGTTCATCGATCACCAGACTCAGAGCCAGGCGCGGGAGACCGAATGCGTCAAACGCGCCACCCTTGATCAGCGACTCCATCGTCCGTCGGTTCAAGACAATCGGGTCGGCGCGGCGCACGAAGTCATAGATGTCGGCGAACGGTCCGTGGGCTTCGCGTTCGGTCACGATTTTCTCGACGACGGCCTCGCCGACGTTGCGTACCGCGGCCAGTCCGAAGAGGATGCGAGCCGCCCCGCCCGGGTCGGGCGTGTAGTCGGCCAGCGACTGATTGACGTCGGGCACGCTCACTTCGATGCCCATCTGTCGGGCCTCGTTCAGGTACAGCGCAGTCTTGTCTTTGTCATCACGGAACGACGTGAGCAGGGCCGCCATGTACTCGGTCGGGTAGTTCGCCTTCAGCCACGAGTTCTGATACGCCACGAGTGCGTACCCGAAGGCGTGGGACTTGTTGAAGGCGTAGCCACCGAAGGGTTCGATCTTGTTGAACAGCGCCTCGCCCAGTTCGCGTCCGTACCCCATCCGCTCGGCGCCCTTGATGAAGAACTCGCGCTGGGCGGCCAGCTTCTCGGGAATCTTCTTGGAACAGGCCTTTCGCAGGTCGTCGGCGTCGGACATGGTGTAACCCGCGATGACGGTCGCCACGCGCATGATGTCCTCTTGGTAGATCATCAGGCCGTTGGTCTCGCCGAGCACCGCCTCGAGGTCGGGGTGTTCGTAGGTGATCGCCTGCCGACCGTTCTTGCGGTCGGCGTAGTCAAAGTGGACGTTCTCGCTGAGCGGCCCGGGTCGGTACAGGGCGACCAGAGCGCCGATGTCCTCGAAACAGGTGGGGGCGAGACGGCGCATGAGTTGGCGCATCTTGTCGCCCTCGAGTTGGAAGATGCCGATGGAGGCCCCGCGTTGCAGCATGGCGAAAACTTTGGGGTCGTCGAGGGGGACGTCGTCGATGTCGACGTCGATGCCCGTGCGTCGACGAATGTGTTCGAGTGCGCGTTCGATAATGGCCAGGTTGCGCAGACCGAGGAAGTCCATCTTCAACAGTCCGAGTTTCTCGATGGCCGTCGCTTCGTACTGCGTGACAATGGGCGCCTCGTCGGGGTTGCCCTTGCGCTGGATCGGCACGTAATCGAGAACCGGCTTCTTCGTGATCACCACGGCCGCGGCGTGGATGCCGTCCTGGCGACGCTTGTCGGTCAGGCCCATCGCGACATCCACCACGTGTTTGACTTCGGCGTCGGTCTCGTAGAGCGTGCGCAACTCGGCGGCGTCGGCGTAGCGGTCCTCAAAGCCGGGGGTGCGGGTGAAACAGGCCTTCAGGGGCAGGTCCTGTCCCAGCACGAGTTTGGGCATGGCCTTGGCGATCTTGTCCCCCAGCTGGGGCGGGTAGCCGAGCACGCGGGCCGCGTCGCGCACGGCGGCCCGGGCCTTGATCGTGGAGAAAGTGATGATCTGAGCGACGTGATCCTCGCCGTAGGTTTCCGTGGCGTAGCGGATGACGTCGCCGCGGTAACGCTCGTCGAAGTCCATGTCGATGTCGGGCATCTCTTTACGGCTCGGATTCAAGAACCGCTCAAAGAGCAGGCCGTTTCGGATGGGGTCAACGTCGACGATGCGCAGGCAGTAGGCAATCACGCAACCGGCGGCCGAACCACGCCCCGGACCAACACGAATCCCGCGCTCGCGGGCGAACCGGATGAGGTCCCACACCACCAGGAAATAGTCGGCGAACCCCATCTCGGTGATGACCGAGAGTTCGTAGTCCACGCGCCGCGACACTTCCTCGCTGAGCACCTCGCCGTAGCGTTCGCGGGCACCGCGCAACGTCAACTCACGGAGGTACCGGTTGGCTCCTTCGAGGTGATCACCGTGATCGAACTCGGGCGGCAACGGGAACTCGGGCAGGGCGTTATTGTCGAACTCGATCTCCACCGACGCGCGCTCGGCGACCCACAGTGTGTTGTCGCACGATTCGGGAATCTCACGGAACAGGTAGCGCATTTCGGCGGCCGTCTTGAGGTAATTCTGGTCCGACGAGAAGCGGAAACGCTCCTGGTCGGCCACGCGCGACCCGGTCTGCACGCACAACAGGGCGTCGTGCATTTCCCAGTCCGCGTGGTTCACGTAGTGCAAGTCATTGGTCGCGAGAAGCGGCGCGTCGAGTGCTTTGGCGATACGCAGTAGGTCGGGGTTGGTCGCGATCTGTTCGGGGATGCCGTGGTCCTGCATCTCGATGAAGAAGTTGTCGCGCCCGAAGATGTCTTGAAGTCGGCCGGCCCGGGACAGGGCTTCGTCGTATTGGCCGAGCTTGAGGAATTCCAGCACGGTGCCACCCAGGCAACTTGAGGTGGCGATCAAGCCCTCGCAATAACGCGACAAGAGTTCCCAGTCGACCCGGGGAGCGGTGTAGTAGCCCTCCAAGAAGGCCAGCGACGCCAGGTGCCGCAGGTTCTCATACCCCTGGTTGTTCTCGACGAGCAGGGTCAGGTGGTTGTAGGCCTTGCGCCCACCTTCGGTGTCGCCACCCGAGTCGTCCAAACGTCCACGGCGAAGCGGTCGGCTGAACCGGTCGTCCACCATGTAGGCCTCGATACCGAGAATCGGCTTGACCCCGTTCTGTCGACAGGTTTGGTAGAAGTCGATGGCGCCGTAGAGGTTCCCGTGGTCCGTGATGCCGATCGCCGTCTGACCATCAGCCAGCGCCGCTTGCACCATCGCGTCGACCGGCGCGGCGCCGTCGAGCATCGAATATTCGGTGTGGTTGTGGAGGTGAACGAAACTGTCAGCCACGGGCGTCTTTACTCATTGGGAATTGCCACGGTAGCGGCGGGGTCGGGGGCAACTCGGGAACCTCTAGAGATAGGTGCCGGGTCGCGACTCACCGGGTCCGGCCTGCAGCGACCGGTCGCGCATCTTCTCGAGTTGGGCCGCGGCGGCTGCCTGCTGGGCGAAGAGGGATGCCTGAATGCCGTGAAAGAGCCCCTCCAACCAGCCGACGAGTTGGGCCTGGGCGATGCGCAGTTCCGAGTCGCTCGGCACTTCCCCGGTGAAGGGCAATGCCATGCGCGACAACTCACTGCTGAGATCGGGCGAGAGCGCATCGGAGAGTTCGCGGACCGACGTCTCGTAGATTTCGCGTAGACGAGCCCGGCCGGCTTCGTCGAGGGGTGAGGTGCGAGCTTCGTCCAGGAGGGTCTTGACCATGGATCCGATGCGCATCACCTTGGCCGGTTGGCTGACGTAATCGGCATCCGTGGCGTCCGCCGGGGCCACTCCGTCGGTTTCGCCCGGTCCCAGAACTTGATCGGGGTTCAGCGCGTCATTGAGGGCGTCAGTCACGGCTCCAGTGTGCCAGAGACCTCTGACACCTGCGCCCACCGTCTCCAGTCCCGAATGAAATACCCCGGTAAAGTGGGGAAATGCGCGTGTCCACCCGAGGCGATTACGCCAGCCGCGCACTGCTCAGTCTCGCGTTACACGGCGAACAGGACCAGCCAGTGTCCGTGCGTGAACTCGCGGATCGCACGGGCCTCCCCCAGCCGTACCTCGAGCAGATTTTGCTGGCCCTGAAGAGTGCCGGTTTGGTGCGCTCGCGTCGGGGCGTCGGCGGCGGATACTTCCTCGCCCGCAGCCCCGAAGAAATTTCATTGGCCGACGTGGTGGCCGCGGCCGACGGCCCGAT
>CAWUMA010000050.1:0-5114 GCA_963923835.1 uncultured bacterium | reverse complement strand
CGTCTCGTGGGCTCGGAGATGTGTATAAGAGACAGGTTCAACGGGATCTTGATGCGCCGTATCGCCAAGTTGGCTCTCGATGACAACCCCACCGCCACGCCCTACACCGAGCGGCGCGTCGACCGCCGGGTCATCTTCTACTTCGACGAGGGCAAGCCCGTGTACGAACTGGTTTCCCCCGACGGCACGACCTATGTCATGCAGGCGCTGTGTCAGGGTGTTGATCCCACAATGTCGCTCGACACTTTGGCCGACCTCGGGACTCGTTTGACACTCCCCGAGGGGTGGGCGTACCGCACCCGGGTGCTGGAGTCCGAACTCGTCATCGACACGACGACGCGCGACGCCATCGTTCTCCAGGACGAATTCGAGAATTCATACACCACGGCGTCGTGAATTTGGCCGGGAGTCTCGGAAAGCCTTATTTTGTCGGCATGTTCTAAGTGAGGGGTGCCAAGAACACGCCTGTGAAAAAAATCCCGCAGGTATCGCACGGTCCGGGATGACTCGCCGCTACTTTCGTACCTTCCCCAAATCGGGGGAGTGCTGTTCGCAGTATTTCGAAGTACGGAGGTACCCACCGTGTCACCCAAGCATCGCAACGAATCCGAAGAGCGCGTGTTTCAGTTGCTCGCGGCGCTGGAGCGTGCCAGCGCCACCCAGCCGCTGACTCAGGCCGAGATTGTCAAGACCCTGGTGATTGACGATCCCAGCGACCGTAAGAATCAGCGCAGCAAGCTCGCCTACTCCGGTAGCGACACCGCCGTGCGTCAGAAGTTCGAGCGTGACAAGGCGACGATCCGCAGCCGCGGCTACCACATCGCCACGGTCCGTATCGACGACGTGGACGGCTACTTCATTCCGAGCCACACCAGCTCACTCATGTTCGACGCTGACGAGTACCGCGCTCTCGGCCAGGCCATCACGTTCTGCAACTTCGGTGAAGCGGGTGCCTCGCGGGTGTTCGCCGAGGACCCTCGCCTCACCGGCGGCATGAATTTCATGTCCCAGAGCCAGTCGCTGCTGGTGGCGATTCGCCGCCGCGTGGTGGTGCGCTTTACCTACTTCAAGGACGCCAAGCCCCGCGAGGTTGAGCCCTTGTTGCTGCGCGTGCGCTACGGCGTGACCTATCTCGTGGCCCGCGACGCCGGCACGACCAATGACCCCAAGATTTTCCGCTTGGACCGAATCGTTGACACGCCCGAACTCACGTCCACCGTCTTCAAGGTGACCGGGGCCGACCTCGAGAAGGCCAAGCTGAAGAAGCCGGACTTCGGCCAGACCGAGCCGATCAAAATCGAAGTGAAGGTCTCCGCCGCCGCGGCTGGCTTGATCATCCAGCGCACCAGCGAGGCGAAAGTTCTCGAAGAGCGCGGCGACGACCTTGTCCTGGAGCTGACCTTCTCAAATCTCGCCGACATCCGCACCTTTCTCATCCACCACGCGAGTCAAGCCGTCTTGCTCGGCCCCGACGACGTGCGTGAATCGATTCGAGCCTCTTTGTTGAAAGTGAATAACGGCGACCCCATTGACGTGTCGGGTCTCACGTTCAAGGAGCGGGTCGAGAAGAGCCCCCTCGACACCACGGTTCGCATCGTCCAGGCGGTGGCGCAGTCCCCCGATGGCCTGCGCGTCAGCGAAGTGGCCGAACGGTTCGGACTCTCCGTCGAGGATGCCGGTGAGATCCTCGAGCGCCTGTCCACGGCACAGCCGATGTTCGGCAAGGTGTTCAAGGTCGAGGACGGGTACCCCGCGAACATCCGCCGCGCCTACGAGGACGAATACGAGGACGACGAGTCGGGCGATCAGACGATTGGTGAAGCCGAGAGTGAAGCTTCGGCTCCGAACCTCGACCCTCTGTACATTCCTGACGAGGCGTACGGCGGCACCCAGCGCGTCGACCTGTCACGCCTGAGCCTCCAGGACATCATCGAGCTCTACGTCGCGGCCACCGAAGCGCAGCGTCTGATGCCCAACGACACCGCCTTGAACAGCGCCATTGAGAAGCTCGCCGGGGAACTTGACAACCAGGTGGTGGTCGACGTGAGCACCCAGTTGTGGGAGCCGGTGTTGCGTGACGCCATCGACAATCACCAGGCCGTGACCATCGGCTACACCAAGCCCGCCGACAACAGTGTCGAATCGCGGACCATTGTTCCCACCGAAATGCTCGTTCAGAACGGGCGCACGATGCTGCGCGCCTACTGCCTGACCCGCAAGGACTGGCGCGAGTTTCGCGTCGACCGCATGCACTGGGTGGAAAACCCCGAGGTGGCGCCGGAGATTCCCGCGGATCCCCATGCCGATGACTGGCTCGAGTTGCCCGGAATGCGCGGGGATGAGGTGGTTGTCGTGATGACTTCCTTCCAGCGCTACCTCTTCGAGGGCTTCCCGTTGATTAAGTGGGCGGAATGCCCCGACGGTCGCTGGGCCGCCAAGTTTCGCGTGAACAGCGAGTCATGGTTGGACGAGCAGTTGCTTCTCGCGGGAGACGGCGCGGTGGTCGCGGCTGGCCCCGACAATCTGAAGCAGGCCGGCCACGCTCTGGCCAAGAAGATGGTGAAGGCGTTGGCCAAGAAGAAGGCCAAGAAGATGGCCGAGAAGATGGTGAAGAAGCGTAAGTAGGGACCGTTGGGCACCGGAGGTGCCCGATGATCCGACTACTCACGAGACGAAGTCCCGACGTCACCTACTTCACCGGCGACCCGGCCCTCGAGCTCGAGGGTCTTCGGGCCGGGCCGGCCGGTCGGTGGCTGAGGGGTGACGGCAACCCCCACTCGGTGTCTGACGTCGCTCGGGTGCTGCGCACCACCGAGCGCTCGCGCATCTTTGGATACGACCTGGTTGTCGCGGCGCCCCGGGCGGTGTCACTGCTTCTCGCACTTGACGAGTCGCAAGCTCCGGCCGTGGTGGCCGCCCACCAAGCGGCGGTGACCGCGGCCATGGGATACCTCGAGCGACGGGCGGTCGTGGTGCGCGACCGGCGACTCGGGGCCGATCACTACGCTCCGGCCCGTTGGGAACGCGTCGTGGCCTACACCCATGGCGTGAATCACCACGCCGACCCGCACCTGCACGACCACGTTCTCGTCGGTTCGCTGCCCTCGGGTGCGCGCACCGTGCTCGACGGCTGGTCGCTGCGCGCCCACGTGTGGGCGGCCGACGCGCTGTACCGCTCACACCTGCGCCACACCATCGGACAATCGACTTCGTGGAGGGTGTGGCGATCCCCGCGAGGGGTGGAGCACGTGGTCGGTGTCGACGAGGGCTACCGGGTGCTGTGGGGCGGTCGACACGACGAGCGTGGTCCCAAGCGCCTGTGGACTCGCGAGGAAATGCGAGATCACTGGGAGCGCCAACACTCGCTGTGGCAGTCGGAGGTGTTGGTCGAACCCCCCGAGGTGTCCCTCACGCTTAATGAACACACCTTCGGGGCCGCCTTCGAGGGGCGTGACCGCGTGGCCCGGCGTGATGTCGTGGCGGCGTGGGCCGACGCGGCGACTGACGGCCGCCCCGGTCCAGTCGTTGAGCGGTGCGTTGACCTGTTTTATCCGGCCCTCGTGGGCGAAGGAGGGTGGCGCGAACCCACCATCGGAGTGACTCAGGCGCGAGCCGTATCCCTAGTGCGCGAGCGTGGGCCGAGGCCTCTTGATGTGTCGAGTCTGCAGCACTGGCGGGACGCGCCCGTGCACGACAACGGAGTGGAGCTCGCCCTCGTGCGCTAGGTGCGCCAGCGCGGATCGAGGTGCGCGGGAACAAGATCGACCCAGCGGGGTTCGCGCCGCTCGTCGAGCACCAGCGCACGGCCCGCCCGCCCGTGCGACACGTCACCGGTGCGCAGACGAGGCCGTTCCTCCCACGACCACGTGGACGTCGACCGTGGGCGTCGACCCTGGCTGACGCGCGGCACCCACGTGCGCCCACTCAACGCCGATATCAACTCCAGGGTGCGCCGATCGGCGACACCCGGGAGCACAACGGTGGTGGGGAAGAGCGACAAGAAGCCGTCGGCTTCGGCGCCCCACCTCGTGCGCGCCTGACTGAGATCTTGCATCGCCGCGAGGGTGACCACCCCTTGGCCTCCCCCCTCGGAGACGATGCCCGCCAACTGGGGGAGGGGCGCCACGTTCGCCACTTCGTCGAGGGCGAGTAGGAGCCGGGCGCCCTCGGCGTGGCGGGCGTACGTGGCGGTGACGATTTCGTCGATGAGCCCCACCACCAGCGGGGCCGACACGGACTGGTGGCGGCTGGGGGCCACGACGTGCAGTTGGTGGGGGCCTGACAAGAAAGCGTCGAGATCGACGAGGGGCTCGTGGGACGCCCGACGTGCGGACTCGCTGCGCATGCCGGCGAAGAGCCCAGACGTCGTCGACCAGATGCCCGACTGCTCGCGCGCTTCGGTGGCGAGAACGGCGCGCAGCGTCGCCACCGACGGATGAACCTCGCCGTATCGCGCGCTGAGTGTCGTGAGCGCTTCGTCGCCGCGCCGCTCGTCGATGGCGTGCACCATGGCACCGAGTGAGTCGTGTCGCAACGCGGCGGCGTGCATCATGGGGGCGACCAGCGCGCTCGCCCGCTCAGTCCAATGGTCCTCACCTGTCGCGTCGACGCGTCGTCGAGAGGTCGCCACGAGGGTCCGAGCAGCCAAAATCGCTCCGTCCCAGGAAAAACTTTGTCGTAACGGTGAATACCCCACCCGGGTCACACCCTCGGGGGTGGCGACCGTCCCCGAGGGATCGAAGAGGAGGTGTGCACCCTCTCGACGGTGGTGAGAGGTCATCACCATGACGTCATCCTTGGTCGACGTGACCACGGCGGCAACCCTGCTCATCAGGAGATTTGGCAACAGAATCGAAGATGTTTTGCCGCTACGACTCGGTCCGAGCACCAGTGCGGAACGTTGCGGTGACGCGTGCACGGCGACGCCATTCGAGCCTCGTCCGAGGTACAAGGAGACGTCTGAGGGCACGTCACCCAACGGTCGAAAAAAAGTCGCAAATGCTTGACATGTTGTGCTCAAGCGACTGAACTTTTGTTTGTCCTTCTGCGGAGGAGGTCATCGAGGTGTCGTTCGCTGTGCGCAGCGGGCGTCGCGTCGCTTCTTCGTGAAAGGG
>CAWUMA010000049.1:0-5247 GCA_963923835.1 uncultured bacterium | reverse complement strand
CCAGGGATGCGGCCACCTGGTGACGCGGGTAGCTACCGGCAATGGCTTCGACGATGGCGCCAACGGGGGTCGCACTCTTCGAAATCAACTCGTCCACGTAGCGGAAACCGTCGGGCAGGGCCTCGTTGAAGAGAACCCGTCCGGCCGTCGTCGGAAGACGACGACTCGAACCCTGCAGCGCCACACCGGCCGACTCCAAGCGCGCGTCGAGCGACGTGCCCTCCTGAGGACGGATCTCGATCAGCGTGCGCAGACCAATCTGGCCCTCATCGAGTGCCTTCTGAATCTCCCAGACGTGACGGAAGACCCGCGGGTTCTCCGTGGCCTCGTCGGCCGGCTGGGTGAGGTAGTAGGCACCGAAGACCATGTCCTGGCTGGGCTCGGTGATCGGGCGTCCGGTCGCCGGCGTGAAGATGTTGTTCGCCGACAGCATGAGCACGCGGGCCTCGGCCTGAGCCTCGGCCGACAGCGGCACGTGCACGGCCATCTGGTCACCGTCGAAGTCGGCGTTGAAGGCCTTGCAGACGAGCGGGTGAATCTGGATGGCCTTACCCTCGACGAGGATGGGCTCGAAGGCCTGAATACCAAGGCGGTGCAGCGTGGGCGCGCGGTTCAGCAGCACGGGGTGCTCACGAATGACCTCTTCGAGAACGTCCCATACCGCCGCCTTGCGACGCTCCACCATGCGCTTGGCCGACTTGATGTTCTGGGCGACCTGCGTCTCGATCAGGCGCTTCATCACGAAGGGCTTGAAGAGTTCGAGTGCCATCATCTTGGGCAGACCGCACTGGTGCAGCTTCAGGGTCGGACCGACCACGATGACCGAACGGCCCGAGTAGTCGACGCGCTTACCGAGCAGGTTCTGACGGAAGCGACCCTGCTTACCCTTCAACATCTCCGAGAGCGACTTCAGGGGACGACCCGACTGACCGGTGACCGGACGGCCACGGCGACCGTTGTCGAACAAGGCGTCCACGGCCTCCTGAAGCATGCGCTTCTCGTTGTTAACGATGATGTCCGGCGCGTCGGAGTCCAACAAACGCTTGAGGCGGTTGTTGCGGTTGATGACGCGGCGGTACAGGTCGTTCAAGTCGGAGGTCGCAAAACGACCACCGTCCAACTGGACCATCGGACGAAGGTCCGGCGGAATGACGGGGATGGCCTCGAGGATCATCGCGCGCGGATCGTTCAAGCGGTGACCGTTGTCGTCACGACGGTTGAAGGACTGCACGATGGCGAGACGCTTGAGGAACTTCGCGTGACGCTGCGCGCTGAGCGGCTTGCGGCCGTCCTTCGCGTCGATCATCTCGCGCATCACGCGCTCTTCCTCGTCGAGGTCCATGTGGTCGATGAGGTCGAGAATCGCCTCGGCGCCCATGCCACCCTTGAAGTACTCGCCGTAGCGGTCGTTCATCGCGTGGAAGAGGGTCTCGTCCTCGATGATCTGGCGCGAGTGCAGGGTCTCGAACGTGTCGAAGGCCTGCTGGGCCAGCTCACGCTCCTCGGCGAAGCGGGCGCGCACGCCCTCCACTTCCTTCTCGGCGCCACGCTGGAGAGCCCGCAGTTCGGTCTCCTTGCCACCCTCGGCTTCGAGCTTGGCGGCGCGCTCCTCGATGGACTTGAGTTTGTTATCGACGGACTTGGCCTCGCGCTCGGCAATCTCATCGAGCTCTTCACGCAGCGCCTGACGGAGTTCCGGCAGGTCCTCGTGGCGGCGGTCAACGTCGACGAACGTGATCATGTGCGCCGCGAAGTAGATGACCTTCTCGAGCTGCTTGGCCTTCAGCTCCTCCTTGGGCGCGGTGCCCATGAGGAGATAAGCCAGCCACGAACGGGTGCCGCGCAGGTACCAGATGTGCACGACCGGAGCCGACAGGGCGATGTGGCCCATGCGCTCGCGGCGAACCTTGTCACTGGTGACCTCGACGCCGCAACGCTCACAGACGATGCCCTTGAAGCGCACGCGCTTGTACTTGCCACAGGCGCACTCCCAGGCCTTCTGCGGTCCGAAGATCTTCTCGCAGAAGAGACCGTCGCGCTCGGGGCGCAGGGTGCGGTAGTTGATGGTCTCGGGCTTCTTGACCTCACCCGAGGACCAACTCTTGATGTTCGACGCAGTGGCCAAGCCAATGCTCAGCTCCTGGAACTGGTTTACGTCGATCGGGCTCATGACAACTTCCTTTCGGCGGCGCGGCGGGCGTCCTCTTCGTCACTGCCACGTTCGGGACGACTGATGTCGATGCCCAGCTCGCGGGTGACGGACAGGAAGTCCTCTTCGGTGTCGGCGAGGTCGACGCGGTGGTGCAACTGGTCGCGCACCTCCACGTTCAGACACAGCGACTGCATTTCCTTGATCAGAACCTTGAACGACTCGGGGATCCCCGGCTCGGGCAGGTTGTTGCCCTTGACGATGGCCTCGTAGGCGCGCTCGCGGCCCTTCATGTCGTCGGACTTGACGGTCAACAGCTCCTGCAGCGCGAAGGCCGAACCGTAGGCCTCGAGGGCCCACACTTCCATTTCTCCGAAGCGCTGGCCACCGAACTGGGCCTTACCACCCAACGGCTGGGCCGTGATCATCGAGTACGGACCGGTCGAACGGGCGTGGATCTTGTCGTCGACCATGTGGGCCAGCTTCAAGATGTACGCGTAGCCGACCGAGATCGGGTTGTCGTAGGGCTCGCCGGTGCGGCCGTTGTACAACGTGACCTTGCCGTCGTGGTCGCCCGACAGCAGACGCATCCCGTTCTCTCCGTCCACGTTCAACGTGGCGAAGGTCTCCTGGATGGTCGGCTTGCCTGAGGCGGCCTTCTCGTCCCAGTGGGCACCGTCGAACGACGGGGTGGCCACGTAGACGGCCGGCTCCGTGCGCGGACGGGTCTTGCGGTACGGACGGTTCTTCGCGTCGCGCTGGTCGGCGTGACCCGAGGTGCCCTCGGCCGGGTTGACTTCGATTCCCTGCCAGCCGTGGCGCGCGGCGTAACCCAGGTGACTCTCGAGCACCTGACCCACGTTCATACGGCTCGGCACACCGAGCGGGCTGAGGATGATGTCGACGGGCGTACCGTCGGCCAAGAAGGGCATGTCCTCTTCGGGGAGAATCTTCGAGATAACACCCTTGTTGCCGTGACGTCCGGCGAGCTTGTCACCCTCGGAGATCTTGCGCTTCTGGGCGACGTAGACCTTGACGAGCTTGTTCACGCCGGGCTGCATCTCGTGGTCCTCGTCGCGGCTGTACACCTTGACGTCGATGACCTTGCCGGCCTCACCGTGGGGAACCTTCAGCGAGGTGTCACGCACTTCACGGGCCTTCTCACCAAAGATGGCGCGCAGGAGGCGCTCTTCGGGCGTCTGCTCGGTCTCACCCTTCGGGGTGACCTTACCGACGAGGATGTCACCGGGCTGAACCTCGGCACCGATGCGCACAATGCCGCGGTCGTCGAGGTCGGCGAGGATGTCCTCGGGCAGGTTCGGGATGTCGCGGGTGATTTCTTCTTCACCGAGCTTGGTGTCACGCGCGTCGATCTCGTATTCCTTCACGTGAATCGAGGTCAACACGTCGTCGCGCACCAGACGCTCGTTCAAGATGATGGCGTCCTCGAAGTTGTAACCCTCCCACGGCATGTACGCCACGAGGAGGTTCTTACCGAGAGCCAACTCACCGTTGCTCGTGGAGGTGCCGTCGGCGAGGACGGTGCCGTACTCCACGGTCATTCCGACCTTCACGTCGGCCAGGAACTTCTGGTTGATCGACGTGTCCTGGTTCGAACGACGGAACTTGTTGAGGGCGTAGGTCTTCTTGCCGAGCTTCTTACCGTGGCGGTCGGTCTCGTCCTTGTCGTACTCAACGGTGATCCAGTCACCCGACATCGCCTTGACGACACCCTTGCCCTCGGCGAGCAGCACGTCGCCCGAGTCGAGCGCGGCGCGCGCCTCCATGCCGGTGCCCACGAAGGGGGCCTCGGGCATGACGAGCGGAACAGCCTGCTTCTGCATGTTGGCGCCCATCAGTGCGCGCTGGGCGTCGTCGTGCTCCACGAAGGGAATGAGCGACGTCGCGACCGAGATGATCTGGGTCGTCGAAACGTCCATCAACTCGACCTCGTCGGCCTTGACGAAGTCGATCTCCGAGGTGGTCGACGACGACTTGTTGGCCGCACCGACGCGCAGACCCGTACCGGCCGGGCCACGGCGCACGAGCACGCGGTCGGCGACGATTTTGCCGTTGGCGTCGATCTCGGTGTTGGCCTGGGCGATAACGAAGCGCTCTTCCTCGTCGGCCGTGAAGTACTTGATCTCACCGGTGACGCGGCCACCCTCGACCACGCGGTACGGCGTCTCGATGAAGCCGTACTCGTTGATGCGGGCGTAGGTCGCCAGGTAACCGATCAGACCGACGTTCGGGCCTTCGGGGGTTTCGATGGGGCACATGCGGCCGTAGTGCGACGAGTGAACGTCACGCACTTCGAGACCGGCGCGCTCACGCGAGAGACCACCGGGTCCCAGAGCCGACAGACGACGCTTGTGGGTCAGACCCGACAGCGGGTTGTTCTGGTCCATGAACTGGCTCAACTGGGAGGTCGCGAAGAACTCCTTGATGGCCGACATCACGGGACGGATGTTCACCAGGGTCTGGGGCGAAATGGCCTCGACGTCCTGGGTGTTCATACGCTCACGCACGACGCGCTCCATACGCGACAGACCAGTGCGCAGGGCGTTCTGGATGAGCTCGCCCACGCTGCGGATGCGGCGGTTGGCGAAGTGGTCCTGGTCGTCGATGCGGTACGTCGTCTCCTTGGCCGTGCGGTCACGGGCCAGGTTGAGCAGGTAGGTCGTGGTGGCGAGCACCTCGGCCTTGGAGAGCACGTGAAGCTCGGGGTTCGGACGCTCGAGGACGTCGCCGAAGAGTTCGACGTTCTTCGCGACTTCGTCGCCGAGCTTGCGGTCGAGCTTGTAACGGCCGACGCGGCTCAGGTCGTAACGCTTGTCGGAGAAGAAGGCACCTTCGAAGTACTGACGGGCGGCTTCGACAGTCTGCACTTCACCCGGACGGGCGCGACGGTAGATCTCGAGCCACGCCGTCTCCTGACTGGCGCGCTGGAAGTTCTCGGGCGAGTCCTCGAACTGGTACTTCTCCATGTGCTTGAGGATGTCGCTGTGCGCCTTCTTCCAGTCGCTGTGCCACTGGTCCTCGAGGAAGTCGAAGTGCTCGACGAACTTCAAGAAGAAGGCCTCGTCCAACGCGGGGTC
>CAWUMA010000048.1:0-5297 GCA_963923835.1 uncultured bacterium | reverse complement strand
GGGGCCTCGCGGCCTACCCCGACAGTCACCGGTTCGTCAAAGCCCTTTAGGCGAAGCGCTCGTCGAGCCAGCCCGGCTGCAGGGCTTCGAGCGACGGCAGGACCAGGTCGGCCAGCCCCATGGCGGGGTTGGCGACGTCTTCTTCCACCGGAACCGCAACCACGGTCATGCGTCCCGCCTTACCGGCGAGCACGCCGGCCGGCGAGTCCTCAAAGACCAGACAGTCGGTCGGGGCCACGCCGAGGGTCTGGGCCGCCGTGAGAAAGACGGCCGGGTGCGGCTTGCCGTACGGCTCGAACTCGGCCGAGCAGATCGTGGCGAAACGCTCACGCAGACCGAAATGATCGAGCGCCCGGTGAATGCCGCGCAGGGTGGTCGAACTGGCCAGGGCGATGGGACCGCGTTCGGACGTGAGTTCGATGGCGCGCACGGCGCCGGGCAGCAGCACTCCCTTTTCCTCGACGAGTTCACCCACGCGCTCGATGATCTGCTCGCCCACTTCGTCGAGGCCCGGGCCCTCCCACGGGAAACGCTCGTACCAGTAGCGCACCACCTCGCGGGTGATGATCCCCTTGGTCTGACGCGGAGCGTCGTGGCTGAGCGGCACTCCGAGTGCCCCGAGGATGTCGACTTCGGCTTCATGCCAGAGAATCTCGGAGTCGATGAGCAGTCCGTCCATGTCGAACAGCGTCGCGCGCAACGGCATTGATCCCCCGGCGTTCTAACTGGAGACGGTGCTTAGGCCAATGCCGCTTCGATGGCCGCGACGAGCTTCGCGTCGTCGGGCTGCGTGATGGGCGTGAAGCGGATTGTCTGCCCGTCCTTGGTGACGAGGAACTTCTCGAAGTTCCAGCGAATGTCGCCGGTGTAGGCCTCTTCGTCGTCGTCGGCCACCGCGCAAAGATCCTGGTAGATGGGGTGACGGTTTTCACCGTTCACCTCGATTTTCTCGGTCAGCGGGAAGGTCACGCCGTAGGTGGTCGAGCAGAACGTGGCGATCTCCTCGGGGGTGCCGGGCTCTTGCTCCAAGAACTGGTTGCACGGGAACCCGATGACCGTGAAGCCCCGGCCCTCGTACTTTCGCTGCAGCTCCTCGAGACCCTCGTACTGCGGGGTGAGGCCGCACTTGGAGGCGACGTTGACGAGCAACGCGGCGCGCGGAATCAGCGTACCCAGCGTGGTGGGCTCGCCCGAGAGGGTGGAAATGGGGGTGTCGAAGATGCTCATGCCCGCGACCCTACCGGCGCCGAGACCTAGGCTCGCCACGTGCGCGCGTGGGCCATCACCAACGGAGAACTACACCTCGTGGAGCGGCCGACTCCCGATCCCGGCCCCGGTGACGTGCTGGTCAGCGTGCGCGCCGCCGGCATCAACGCGGCCGACCTCTTACAACGCGCCGGTTTCTATCCGGCTCCCCCGGGGGTACCCGCCGACGTGCCGGGCCTCGAAATGGCCGGTGTGGTGAGCGCCCACGGCGAGGGCGTGGACCCCGCTCTCGCGGGACGTCGGGTCTGTGCCGTCGTGGGTGGTGGAGCCCACGCGACGCATTGTGTCGTGCCGGCCGAACACCTCATCGAAATCCCCGACCACGTCGACTGGCCGGCGGCGGGCGGATTCGCCGAAGCATTCTCGACCGCCCATGACGCGCTCGTCACCCAGGCCGGCCTATGCCGAGGCGAGCGAGTTCTTATCTCGGGAGCGGCCGGGGGCGTCGGTGTGGCCGCGGTGCAGATTGCCGTCGCGCGCGGAGCCCACGTCGTGGCCGTCACGCGTGACGATACGCACCACCCGGCCCTACGTGAACTCGGTGCCCACGACTGCATCACCACCGACGAGGTCGCACACATCGACCTCGTCGACGTGGTCCTGGAACTCGTGGGGGCGGCCCATCTCGAGGTGGCTCAGCGGCGACTCGCCCCCTTCGCTCGCGTGGTCGTGATCGGCGTGGGTGCGGGGAGCAAAGCCTCGATCGACCTGTTGGGCATCATGACTACCCGCGCGAGTGTCACGGGCTCCACTCTTCGCGCACGTGATCGAGCCGCCAAAGCGTCGGTGGCGACCGCCGTCTCCGACGAACTTGTCCCCCTCTGGCGCGAGAACGCCCTTCGGGTTCCTCTGGCGGGCACGGTCGCCTTTGACGAACTACCTCTCGCTTACGAACGCTTCAGCGCCCCTGGGAAGTTTGGGAAATTCGTCGTGGTGAATGACGACTGATCAGTCGTTCGTCGGACGCAGCGAATGTCCGCACCGGTCGCAGAAAGAGTCGGCGGCGGTAATCGCGCTGCCACACTGACCACAGAACCGGGCTCCTTCGACCATCTGGTCACTCACGTCAGATTCGTGGGTATCGCTACTGCTGAAGAAGCGCTGAATAACGGGGTGTGTCACAGCCACTATTGCGAACACTGGAGCCATGACCAAGAACGCCTTTGCCACACTGCCCAAGGTAAGAGCAAACGCGTCGGCCGGCGGAGCGGGCGGCGGGGAGTCGCTGAGATAACAATCGATGCACTGAGCAAACATCACCAGGCCTTGCGCAGCCTTCATGAGGGCGGCCAGCGCCAACGAGCCAGCAATCCACCACAGCGCTGTCGACGTCTTGCGAGCCATGGCCACCGCCACCACCAAGCCCGCAACTAACAGGAACAGCCCGGCGTAGTTCGCGAAGGACGGAAACACCGCCGAGTTGGAATTCCCGGCGACATTCACCAAAAAGATCACGAACACCCCGAACACCGACGCGAGTGATCCGGCCCTCCGTGCGACCCCCCGGCTCCCCTTGGCGCCCCAGAAATAGCTCCTGAATCGAGCGCGTGTGCTAAAGGGTTGCGAAGACAGAGTCACGACCTCAACATACCCGCGCCACCGCGGCGACTTCCGCCATCGTGCGCACCCGTATCGTGACTAGGTGGAAAACCTTCCCGTGCCGCACCCGACGAGACTGAGTCCGTCACGACCGGATTTCGCGGCGATTTGTGCGCGCCATGAGGCGGCCGTTCGCGACGGTCAGACCACCTACCGCGATCCGCTCACCGGCATGTCGGTGCTGACCGTGGCCGCTCACCTCGAGCGTGGCACGTGCTGCCACAGTGGCTGTCGCCACTGCCCCTTCGTCGAGGAGTAGGGGCCCCTAGGAACCCGGCGCGAGTCGCCACACAAGACCACTGGAGAATCCAGCCGTCGGGTACTCAATGCGCACGGTGGCGTATCCGAGGTTGCTCGGCACTTCACGGACGCTGAAGTCCTCGGGCAAATTCTCGGAGGCCGGATTGGCGAGCATCGCCGGAAGCGCTTCGGCGTACACGTCGATGAAACTCCACACCCGCCACTCCCCGTCGGGGAAATGAACGGTGAGAATGGCCTCGCGGGCCGTCTCGGTGCGCAGCGAGAAGTTCAGGTAGGGCTCGATGGGGCCGGCGGGTAGGACGTGACGAATTTGGATTCGGTGCCACTCGCCTCGGTCGAGCTCACGTCCGAGTTTGATTCCCAACTTGACCAACGTCGTGCCGTCGATGGGTACGACCGAGTGCACCTTGCCGCCGACCAGTACGTCGCGGTCGTACTCGGCGGCCTCCCGGGGCTCGCCGCCGGTGTCGTAGAGGGCCCAGTACCCCGAGAGTCCCGGCTGGTTGGCGATTAAGTCCCGGGTGTCGACGACCGTGGCGCGCTCTCCCCGCAGGTCCATCACCATTTCCACGCGGTCGGTCAACCACTCGAGCAGGTTGGCCCGGGGGGCCGGGCCGGGGGCGTGCTCACCGGTCGCCGTCTCCCACAAACGCACCAGCGAACCGGTCACCGCCTTGGTCACCACCTCGTACCACTGCACCAGGTCGGCACCGGGGACTTCGAGCCCGCGCTCGACCTTGGACAGGTGCGAATGGCTCCACGTGCGTGGAGCTCCCGCGGCGCTTCCCACGTCACTGAGTCGCAGCGGTGGCTCGTGGTTGAGGCGCGCCTCACGCAGCGCGTCGCCGAGCCGCTCGAGTGCCTCCACTGACGTGTATTTGCGAACGCGACCGGCGTTCATCGCGTGTGCTCAATGTCCGGAATGAAAGTCACGAGCGTCGTTCCTACCAACGACGTGTCGTGTGCGCAAGGACGCCGCCGCGAACATTGGGGTGATGCCGGGTAACTAGGACGCGCGAAGTGGCGTGAGCGGCAGACCCCACGCGTCGGCGACGCCGGCGTAGGTGACCGCACCCGACACCACGTTCACGCCCTCGGCGAGCGCGTGATCATCGGCGACCGCCTGACGCCAACCCTTGTTGGCCAGCGCCAACGAGTAGGGCAAGGTGGCATTGGCCAGGGCCTGGGTCGAGGTGTGCGGGAAGGCGCCGGGCATGTTGGCGACGCAGTAGAAGACCCGGCCGTCCACCTCGAAGGTGGGATGTGAGTGGGTCGTCGGACGCGTGGCTTCGAAACAACCACCCTGGTCGACGGAGATGTCGACCAGCACCGCGCCGGGCTTCATGGTGCGCACGAGATCGTTCGACACCAGTTTGGGGGCCTTGGCTCCCACCACCAGCACCGCACCAATGACGAGGTCGGCCTGTCGCACAGCCTCTTCGACGGCGAGGGTGGACGAGGCAATCGTTTCGACGCGACCATTGAAGTGGATGTCGAGAGCGCGGAGTCGCTCGAGGTTGCGGTCCAGCAACTTGACCCGGCCGTGAAGACCCGCTGCCATCGTGGCGGCGGCCAGTCCGGCGACGCCGGCGCCGATCACCGTGACGGTGGCCGGCTCCACGCCGGGCACACCCCCAAGGAGATTGCCGCGGCCACCCTCGTGACGCATCAGGTGGTAGGCGCCCACGAGTGGAGCCATGCGGCCAGCGACCTCGCTCATCGGGGTCAGAAGCGGCAGGGAGTTGTCGGGCAGACGGACCGTTTCGTAGGCGATGGCCACGTTTCCCGCGGCCATCAGGGCGTCGGTGCACTCCTTCGAGGCGGCCAGGTGCAGGTACGTGAAGAGGACCTGGTTCGGGCGCGCGCTCAGCCGGTGGTACTCGGCGGCGACGGGTTCTTTGACCTTGAGGACGAGATCGGCCTCGGCCCAGACGTCGTCGGCGCTGGCGACGATGGTCGCTCCGTTGGCCACGTAGTCCTCGTCGGTGAAGGACGACCCCCGACCGGCACTCGCCTCAATGAGGACCCGGTGTCCGGCTCCGCTGAGCTCCCTCGCGCCCGCCGGCGTCAGGGCCACGCGGTGCTCGTCGGTTTTGATCTCTCTCGGAACGCCGATGATCATCGTTGATCACCCTTTCTGACTCGCTTCTCAGGCTAGTCAGTCGATTCGG
>CAWUMA010000047.1:0-5331 GCA_963923835.1 uncultured bacterium | reverse complement strand
GGTGGGCGTGCCCTACATCGTCGTGGCCCTTAACAAGTCCGACATGGTCGAGGACGAGGAGCTCCTCGAGCTCGTCGAGATGGAAGTGCGCGAGCTGCTCAACAGCTACGACTTCCCGGGCGACGACACCCCGATCGTCCGCGTCTCGGCCCTGAAGGCCCTCGAAGGCGACGCCGCCTGGGGCGACAAGGTCATGGAGCTCATGGCCGCCGTCGACTCCTACATCCCCGAGCCCGAGCGTTCGACCGACAAGCCGTTCCTCATGTCGATTGAGGACGTCATGTCGATCACCGGTCGTGGCACCGTGGTGACCGGCAAGGTCGAGCAGGGCATCATCAAGGTCGGCGACGAAGTCGAGATCGTGGGTCTGCGCCCGACGCAGAAGACGACCGTGACCGGTATCGAGATGTTCCGCAAGCTCCTCGACGAGGGCCAGGCCGGTGACAACCTCGGTGCGCTGCTCCGCGGTACCAAGAAGGAAGAAGTCGAGCGCGGTCAGGTTCTCTGCAAGCCGGGTTCGATCACCCCGCACACGGAGTTCGAGGCCTCGGTCTACGTTCTGACCAAGGAAGAAGGCGGCCGTCACAAGCCGTTCTTCGCGAACTACCGTCCGCAGTTCTACTTCCGCACGACCGACGTGACCGGCACCATTGAGTTGCCGGCCGGCACCGAAATGGTCATGCCCGGTGACAACACCGAGATGACCGTGACCCTGGGTAAGCCGATCGCCATGGAAGAGGGTCTGACCTTCTCCATCCGCGAGGGTGGCCGCACCGTGGGTTCGGGCCGCGTCGTCAAGATCAAGAAGTAGTCGCGATGGCTGACCGTCAAACGATCCGAATCCGGCTGAAGGCCTTCGACCACAGCGTCCTGGACCAGTCGACCGCGAAAATCGTCCAGACGGTCGAGCGGACCAACGCCACCGTGCAGGGTCCCGTGCCGCTGCCGACCGAGAAGCACCGTTACACGGTGGTCCGCGGTCCGCACAAGCACAAGGACAGCCGGGAGCACTTCGAGATGCGCGTCCACAAGCGCCTGTTGGACATTGTGGACCAGACGCCCAAGACGGTCGACGCGCTTCAGCGCCTCGACCTGCCGGCCGGCGTCGACATCGAGATCAAGATCCGTAACAACTAGGCCCCCCGCCCGCCCCGGACCGCCTTTGCGCGGTTCGGGGGGCGGGTGGTAGCCTGAACAGCCCACCCTTTTGGGTCGGGTTGCAGCAAATGATGTGTCCGATTGCCCTCCGGGGAACGTCGGACCGAACCAGTCGAGCGCTCCGTTCGGGTTCATTCCCGAACGGAGCGTCTGTGTGTCGGCAGTTTTTCGACGCACAGGAATGAGGAAGAAAGAGGAGACCGTGGCGACCAAAGCGATCGTCGGCGAGAAGGTGGGCATGACCCAGGTCTGGGACGACCAGAACCGCGCCGTGCCCGTGACCGTGGTGCGCGTCAGCCCGGCTCGCGTCGTGCAGGTGAAGACCCCCGAGAAGGAGGGCTACTCGGCCGTCCAGGTGACCTGGGGTGTCAAGCGCACCTCCACTCTCACCAAGGCCGAGCTCGGACACTTCGACAAGGCCGGTGTCACCCCCGGCAAGGCTCTCGTGGAACTGCGCCTCGACGACGTGAGCGGCTACGCCGTGGGCCAGGAGATCCTGGCCGACACGTTCGAAAAGGGCGAGATGATTGACGCGACCGCCGTGTCGAAGGGAAAGGGCTTCGCCGGTGGCATGAAGCGCCACAACTTCGGCGGCCAGGGCGCGGCTCACGGTAACCACAAGCACCACCGCGCGCCCGGTTCCATCGGCGCGTGCTCGACCCCCGGTCGCGTGTTCAAGGGCACGAAGATGGCCGGTCGTCTCGGTGGCGAGCAGGTGACCACCACCAACCTCGAGGTGGTGGGTGTCGACGCCGAGCGCCAGCTGGTGCTCGTCAAGGGCGCCGTTCCGGGATCGCGTGGCTCGGTGGTCGTGCTGCGCACCTCGGTGAAGAACCCGATGAAGGCCGGAGGCCAGCGATGACCCAGACCCTCACCCTGCGCGGACCCGTCAAGAAGGACCGTCCGGCCCCCACCGCCCGTTCGGTGGAGAAGAAGTCAGTGACCGGCGCTTCGCTCGGCACCGTTGCTCTCGAGCCGACCATCTTCGGCATCGAGCCCAACGTGGCCGTGATGCACCAAGTCGTCAAGGCCCAGCTGGCCGCCAAGCGTGCCGGTACCCAGTCGACCAAGACCCGTAAAGAGGTCAGTGGTGGTGGCAAGAAGCCGTTCAATCAGAAGGGCACCGGTGGAGCCCGCCAGGGAACGATCCGCGCCCCGCACTACCCCGGTGGTGGTATCGCGCTCGGACCCAAGCCGCGTAAGTACGACCAGAAGACCCCCAAGAAGATGATCCGCCTGGCCCTGTGCTCGGCGCTGTCGGACCGGGCCGCCGCCTCGCGCGTCGCCCTCGTCGACTCCTTCTCGGCGTGGGACGAGCCCAAGACCAAGCAGGCCGTGGCCGCCCTCGAGGCGCTGGGTCTGGGTGGCAAGGTTCTCGTCGTTCTGGGCCGTGAGGACGGCGTGGCCGCGCGTTCCTTCCGCAACTTGGACAACGTCCACACCATCGACGCCGGCGAGGTCAACACCTACGACGTCTTGAACGCCGACTGGGTCCTCTTCACCGAGGCCAGCCTGCCGACCGCCAAGGAGAGCAACTGATGCGTGACGCCACCGAGATCCTCCTGCGCCCGGTCGTCTCCGAGAAGACCTACGCCCTGATGGACCAGGGCACCTACGTCTTCGTCGTCGACCCGCGCGCCACCAAGATCGACGTGCGCAACGCCGTCGAGCAGACCTTCGGCGTGAAGGTCGTCAACGTCAACACGATGAACCGCAAGGGCAAGTCGACCCTGAACCGCCGCCTCAACGTGCGCGGTCAGCGTCCCGGTTCCAAGCGCGCCCTCGTCACCCTCGCCCCCGGCGAGACGATCAACCTCTTCGAGAACTAAGGACAGTCATGGCCCTTCGTCACCGTAAGCCCACCAGCCCCGGCCGCCGCTTCCAGACCTCCTCGGACTTCAGCGAGATCACGAAGTCGACGCCCGAGAAGTCGCTGCTCGCGCCCAAGCCCAAGACGGGTGGACGCAACAGCTACGGCCGCAAGACCTCGCGTCACCGCGGCGGTGGTCACAAGCAGCAGTACCGCATCATCGACTTCAAGCGCAACAAGGACGGCGTGCCCGCGACCGTGGCCGCCATCGAGTACGACCCGAACCGCACGTGCCGTATCGCCCTGTTGCACTACGCCGACGGCGAGAAGCGCTACATCCTCGCCCCCCAGGGCCTCAAGGTCGGCGACGTCGTCGAGTCGGGCCCCAAGGCCGACATCCGCACGGGCAACGCCCTGCCGATGCGCTTCATCCCGACCGGTTCGACCGTGCACAACGTGGAACTGCGCCCCGGTGGCGGCGGCAAGATGGGCCGCAGCGCCGGTAACAGCGTGCAGCTCGTCGCCAAGGACGGCGGTTTCGCCACCCTGCGTCTGCCCTCGACCGAAATGCGCCGCGTGCCGATTGATTGTCGCGCCACGCTCGGTGTCATCGGTAACTCGGAGCACGAACTCATCAAGATCGGTAAGGCCGGTCGCAACCGCTGGAAGGGCATCCGCCCGCAGACCCGTGGTGTGGCCATGAACCCCGTCGACCACCCGCTCGGTGGTGGTGAGGGTAAGACCTCGGGTGGTCGCCACCCGGTGTCGCCGTGGGGCCAGCCCGAAGGTCGGACCCGTTTGCCCAAGGCATCCGACGCACTCATCATTCGACGCCGCCGCGGACGCGGATCACGGAGGTAGGACAACATGTCGCGCAGCTTGAAGAAGGGTCCGTTCATCGACGGCCACCTGTTGAAGAAGGTGGACGCCATGAACGAGGCCAAGGACAAGAAGGTCATCAAGACCTGGAGCCGCCGCTCCACGATCATCCCCGACATGGTCGGCCACACGTTCGCTGTCCACGACGGACGCCGTCACGTGCCGGTCTTCGTGAACGAGTCGATGGTCGGCCACAAGCTCGGCGAGTTCGCCCCGACGCGGACCTTCAAGTTCCACGCCGGACAGGAAAAGACGGGTAAGCGCTAATGACCGGTCCCAAGCTCAACGAACGTCCCGGCACCCGCGCCACCCTGCGCGGCTACCAGATGTCGGCCCGCAAGGCCCGCGTCGTCCTCGACCTCATCCGTGGTGAGGACGTCCAGACCGCCCGTGAGATTCTGGCCGGCACCAGCCGCGAGGCGGCCCAGGTGGTCGGCAAGGTTCTGGCCTCGGCCGTCGCCAACGCCGTGAACAACGACGGCATGAACGCCGACGACCTCTACGTCTCGGCCTGCTACGCCGACGAAGGCATCACCATGAAGCGCTTCAGCCCGCGGGCCCGTGGCCGCGCCGGTCGCATCAACAAGCGCTCGTGCCACATCACCGTGATCGTGTCGCGTCTCGACGACGAGCGCCTGGCCGTGCTGCGCGCCGCACGTTCGGCCGCCGCCTCGGCGTCGCGTGAGCGTCGCGTCGCCGCGTCGCGTCGCCGCGCCGACCAGCAGGCGAGCGTGAACAAGCGTGAGGCCGCCGCGGTGGCCGCCGCCGAAGCCGAGGCTCTCGAGGCCTCGAGCACCGATGAGACCGTTGAGGATCAGGTCGCCCAAGACCAGGTCGTCGAGAACCAGGTGGCCGAGGAGACCCCGGCCGAGACCGACGCTGAGGCGTCGACTGAGGAGACCAACTAATGGGCCAGAAGGTAAACCCCTACGGGTTCCGTCTCGGAATCACCACCGACTGGAAGTCGCGCTGGTTCAAGGAGAAGGGTTACAAGGACCTCGTCATCGAGGACTGGAAGATCCGCGACTACCTGACCCGCCAGCTCGAGAGCGCCGCCGTGAGCCGCATCGAGATTGAGCGCAACTCCGACCGCATCCGCGTGGACATCCACACCGCCCGTCCGGGCATCGTGATCGGCCGCCGCGGTGGCGAGGCCGAGCGCCTGAAGAAGGACCTCGAGAAGATCACCGGTCAGAAGAACAAGATCTCCCTCAACATCCAGGAGATCAAGCAGCCCGAGCTCGACGCCGCGTTGATCGCCCAGGGCATCTGCGACCAGTTGCTGCGCCGCGTGGCTTTCCGCCGGGCGATGAAGCGTGGTATCCAGACCGTCCAGAAGGCCGGCGCCCTCGGCGTGCGCATCCAGGCTTCGGGTCGTCTCGGTGGCGCCGAAATGTCGCGTCGTGAGTCGTACCGCGAGGGCCGCGTGCCGCTGCACACCCTGCGCGCCGACATCGACTACGGCTTCCGTGAGGCCCGCACCT
>CAWUMA010000046.1:0-5570 GCA_963923835.1 uncultured bacterium | reverse complement strand
TCCTGGCACACACTGAACCCGCTGCGACGCGGGAGCATCAGGTCCAGGATGATGAGGTCGAACGCCTGCTCGAGTCCGGCGCGCAGACCGGACTCCCCGTCATGGTGCGACTCGACGTCAAAGCCATCGTCACGGAGAAGTTCCCCGAGGGCCCGCGCCAAGGACTCGTCGTCTTCGACGATCAGAACCCGGCGGGCGTCACCATTCACCGGAGGTAGAGGTTACCGTCAGCCTCTTCGACAACCGTGAGAGGCGCGAGCGGCGTGGCGGCCGGCCCGACCACCGGGGCCCCCGTGGACACCAGGAACTGCGAGCCGTGACACGGACAGACCATGACTTGGGAATGCGACTGGTACCCCACGGGGCATCCCGCGTGGGTGCACATCGAGTTGTAGGCCACCCAGGTGCTGGCCGCCGTGTGGAACACAATCCCCTGTCCTGCGTTGTTCGGCAGTCCGAAGGTTGCGGCTTCACCCACCGGCACCTTGCTCGCCGGCCCGAGCAGCGTTCCCTTTGCCGCGTTGGTGGTCGTGGTCCCCTGGGCCGAGGAAGTGGTGGCGGGAGACGACGTGGTCGGGAGCGAATTGGACGTCGGCAGCGTGGCGTTTCCCACCAGCTTGCCCACGTCGGCCGTCGCACCACTCAACACCACGGCACCCGCAGCGACCGCGGCCGCCGCGGTTGATCCCACGACCAGCGCGCGCCGGTCAATCACGTCGAGGTGGCGCCGTGCCGCGACCGAAGGGCGCTCGCCCATCAACACGGGGCAGGCCGACGCATCACACGGACTTCCGCCCCGGGCCTTGCACTTGTCGCCCGACTGAAGATTGCCGCACAACGTTCGAATGGTGGCGAAGGGAACGGGGACGAGCGACGTCGCTACTCCCGAATGAGACACGGCGACTCGACGGGCCACCCATCCATCCACCGACCACCTCGAACCGGCTCCGGCGATGATGAGGGGGAGCCACGCGAAGAAGAACACGAGGTCGGCACCCGTGTAGTAGGGCGAGGTGTGAAAACTCACCGTGAGAAACAAGGTGAGCGAGAGCAACGCTCCACCGATGGCCGCCACCCGCGTCCACAGCCCCAACAACGCACCGACGCCCACCGCGACTTCGCTTAGGGCAATTGCAATGCCCAAGGGTTTGGCGGCACCGACCAGGTGCGACAAGATTGCGTGCAGCGGGCTGAACCGGGCGGAGTTCGCGAACTGCACCTGCACCGAGCCGCTCCACTGCGCGTTGAAGAACAGCGGATTCGCCAGTTTCTGCAGTCCGGCGAATGTGAACGTCACGCCGAGAAAGAGGCGAAGCGGCATCAGCGCCCATTCGGCCAGGGCCCAGCCCCGCACCGGCCAGAGCGCGCGTGGTGGGCGAGCGGCGGTCATAACCATTCAGGCTACGAGCCGACGTGCTGGCCACCGGGCTCCCTTAGAGAACATTTATCGGGCAAACTTGGGACGTGGCCACGATTGTCTCCCTCGTTCTGCACGAACTGCACCGCCTGCCGAGCCTTCTCGTGTACGGCTTGGTGGTGCTACTCGTCTTCGGCGAGGCGGCGCTCTTCATCGGATTCGTCCTACCGGGCGAGACGGCCGTCATCGTGGCCGGCGTGATTGCCAGCCAGGGGCGGGTGAATATCGGACTTCTCTGCGTGCTGGTCGTCGTCGCGGCCATCGTCGGTGACTCGGTCGGCTACGCCATCGGCCGTGAGTACGGCGACACTTTGCTGCGGCTACCGATCATCCGACATCGACGCGTCGCCCTCGAGCGCGCGCTCGACGGTCTGCACCGCCGTGGTCCGTTCTACGTCTTCGTGGGGCGCTTCACCGCTTTTCTGCGAGCGGTGATGCCCGGTCTGGCGGGAATGAGTCGGTTGCACTACCGGCGCTTCTTCATAGCCAACGCCCTCGGTGGACTCGTGTGGGGAATCGGATTCACCCTGTTGGGTTACTACGCCGGATCGGCGCTCAACCGCATCGAAAAGTACGCCTCGTGGGCCGGCATCGGCCTGCTCGTCGTGGTGGTGACCCTCGCCATCGTGGTGCACGTGCGGGGCCGGCGTCGAGATGAAGAGGCCGACGCGCAGTGGCGCCAGAGCCACCCGGAACCTACCGACGAGCGTCCGTAGGGACCCACTCGCCGTCAACGAATTCGAAGAGTCCTCGCGCGGCGGTCGGACCCGCGCCTTCGAGCAACGAGGTGACGTGAATCTCGTCGACTCCGCCACCCGTGTTACCCGCCCGCAGCGCCGCCGGCGACACGGTGCGCCAACTACCAACCAGACGGCCACCCAGGGGTGTGGCCCGCAGTCGCTCGAGCAACTGGCCCACGTGGTGATGCGCGTAGTCGGCTTCTCGTATTGCGCGCCGGCGCCACGGTGGCAGCAACGACTCGAGAAATCCTCCGTCAATGAGTCGGGCCGCGTCGGCCATCACGACAATCGGCACCTCGGGAATCGCCTCGGCCACCCGATGTGCGTGGTCGAACAGCATGTCGGAAACCCACGGCAGCAACCATGCTTCTTGGCCACACCAGGCCGGCCACACGGCATCCACGAGACACACGGTGACCTCGAGACCCGCGGCGCGCGCCCGTGAAATCAACGCGGCGTAGTTCTCGAGGGCGTCAAAATCGACCTCTCCCGGCCGGGGTTCGACGCGGGTCCATTCCGGCGTTATCCGCAGGCCCGTTCCCACGTGACGTGCCGCCTCGACGACACCTTCGAAATCGGGCCACAGACCCCGGGCCACACCGGGCCCTTCGACCCGGCCCAGGGCGATGACCGGGCTGTAACAGGTGGCCAGGCCACCGGACACGTCGTATCCGCCCTCGGTGGCGTACCCGTCGAGGGCGGCCAGTACGCGGTTCGTCACGCCGACAGTCTCGCACGGCGCTCCGGGCGCCAAAGTCCACTACTTTCTAGCGAGACAGACCGAAAGGAACCCCCATGGCCGATGAACTGCTGCGCGAACGACGTGGACACGTCGAGATCCTGACCATCAACCGCCCCGAAGCCCGCAACGCGATGAACCGCGCCGCGGCCGTCGCGCTCAGCGAAGCTCTCGACGAGTGCGAGACCGACGACGACGTCTGGGTCGTCGTGCTCACCGGTGCCGGCGACAAGGCTTTTTCTGCGGGCATGGACCTCAAGGCCTTCGCCACGGGTGAGTTCCCCGTGACCGACAAGGGTTTCGGCGGCATCACCACGCGCGTCTTCCCCAAGCCGCTCATCGCTGCCGCCAATGGTTCAGCGCTGGCCGGTGGATTCGAGATGATGATCAGTTGCGACATGGTCGTCGCGGCCGACCACGCCAAGTTCGGTATTCCCGAAGTGCAGCGCGGCCTCGTGGCCGGCGGTGGTGGCATCATCCGACTCGGCAAGCGCATTCCCCTCGCCGTCGCCTACGAGATGGCGCTGACCGGTGAGCCCGTCGACGCCACTCGCGCCTTCGCCCTAGGTCTCGTCAACCGTGTCGTGCCCGGAGATCGGGTGCTCGATGAGGCCATCGCCCTCGCCGAGCGCATCGCCGCGAACGCCCCCCTCGCGGTGCGTGTGTCCAAGGACGTCATTCGCAAGTCTCTCGAGTTGACCGAAGAAGAGTCGTGGCCTCTGAACAACGACGCCTTCGGAACCATCGGTCGCAGCGCCGACGCGATGGAAGGTGCAATTGCCTTCGCCGAGAAGCGCGCGCCGAACTGGCAGGGCAAGTGATGTCGAACGCTCCGGCGCTCGCCGACGGACTCGCCGTTCTTCGACTCTCCCTGCACGTGCTCGCCGCGTGCATCTGGGTGGGTGGTCAGTTCACGATGGCCGGACTCGTGCCGGTGGCCCGGGGTCTCGGGGACGAGGCTCCGGCGCGACTGGCCCGGGCCTTTGGTCGTCTGAGCTGGCCGGCGTTCTGGGTTCTGGTCGCCACCGGTTTTTGGAACTTTGTGGCCGTCCATCCCACCGATGCGCCCGGATCGTGGCACCTCGCCTTTGACATCAAGATGGCCACGGTCGCTCTCGCCGGTTGGAGTGCCTGGCGCCACACCAAGGCGACAACGCCTTCGGCCCGCGGGGCGTGGGCCGGTCTCGGGGCGCTGGCGTCACTCGTGGCGATGGTTCTCGGAGTTGCCCTAGCCGGCTAGGTGCACCACGAGTGCCGACGTGACGGCGGCACCCACCACGACGACCAAAAACGGCAACTTCGCCCACAACGCCGCGGCCGCCACGCAGAGACCGGCGAGTCGGTGATCAATGACGATGCGCGTGTGGACGACCACGCTCTGAGCCACCACGAGGGCGGACAGCAGAGCCAAGGGGACGAGTGCGTTCACCCGCTGGAGACGTGGATGCGCCAACCAATGCTGGGGCACGACGTGACCGAGCAACTTGGTGGCGAAGCACACGACGCCGGTGGCGATGACAACAATCCAGAGTCCGGCCCCGCTCATCGTTTTCGCCACCCCATGACGATCGCCACGACCGCGGTTGAGATGGTGGCGAGTCCCGGCGCCATCAACGGGGTGAGCACCAGGGCGGTCACCACCGAGACAGCGGCCACCGCGCGCAAGTAGGGCGTCGTGAGGCGCGGCCAGAGCAGACCCAGAAACGCGGCGGGTACCGCGGCGTCGAGGCCCCACCCAGCTGGATTACCGAGCGCCGACGCTCCGAGCGCTCCGGCCACCGTGAAGATGTTCCAGAAGACGTAGACGCCGGCCCCGGTGAGCCAGAAGCCCGCGCGCATGGCCCCGGCCCCGAGCGGTGCTTGCACCAGGGACACCGAGGTGGACTCGTCGATGGTCAGATGGGCCGCGAGCAGGCGTCGCCAACCCGAGGACTGCACCACCGGGGCCATCTGGAGGCCGTACAGGGCGTTACGGGTACCGACCAATGCGGCGGTCGACACCGCGCTCAGCGGGTTGCCCCCGGCCGCCACCACGCCGACGGCGGCGAACTGACTGGCTCCGGTGAAGGCCAAAAGTGAAAACAAACACGTTTGCCACACCGAAAAGCCGGCCGCCACGCCAGCCGCGCCGAAGGCAACGCCGTAGAGGCCCACCGTGAACGACACCCCGAGCGCGGTGCGCCGGGTTTCTGCGGGAGTGGGCATTTGGCCATTCTTATGGCCGGATGTCGACCACCCACGACGAGCCCTCACGCACTACGCTGAAGGTCGCACCGAAGGAGGTCGCATGTTTGCAGAAATCTTTGGCCCGGACCTGCTGATCGTGGTCATCGTGGTGGCCGTCTTGATCTTCGGCGGTTCGGCTATCCCGAAGTTGGCTCGCAACCTCGGCTCGGCGAAGAATGAATTCGAAAAGGGCCTGAAGACCAGCAAGGCCACCGACGCCGCCAAGGATGGCGACGCTGCGAAGGCCGACAAGCCCGCTGACAGCGCGCAGTAACGCTCGGCGTGTCCGAGCTGTCCGATTTCGCCGACTCCATCTGGAGGGGCGAGCGGCCGACCCTGCGGGGCAACCCGATGGGTCAGCGCACGTCCGAAGTCTTCCTCGACATCAATGATCACGTCGCGTACTTCGCGAACTTCGGCAACGTATCGGCCATCGCCACCGACGAGG
>CAWUMA010000045.1:0-5577 GCA_963923835.1 uncultured bacterium | reverse complement strand
TCGCTGGGCATCAACGTGTACGACCACTTCAAGCCCGTCTACATCATCTCGCCCGACCGCAAGAAGATCGTCACCGAACTCAAGGCCGCCCTGAAGACGGTCGAGGAGCTCTACGTTGCGACCGACGAAGACCGCGAGGGTGAGGCCATTGCCTGGCACCTCCTCGAGGTTTTGAAGCCCTCCATCCCCGTCAAGCGGATGGTCTTCCACGAAATCACCCCGACGGCCATCGCCCGGGCCGTAGAAGAGACCCGTGATCTCGACAACCGCCTCGTGGACGCCCAGGAGGGTCGCCGCTTCCTTGACCGGATGGTCGGTTACGAAGTGTCGCCCGTGCTCTGGCGCGTGGTGGATAAAGCCCGTTCCGCCGGCCGCGTGCAATCAGTGGCTATCCGTCTGGTCTGCGAGCGCGAGCGCGAGCGCATGGCCTTTCGCAGCGCGACCTGGTTCGACGTCACCGCCGCCCTCGGTGGGGAAGCGGCCGGTGTTGAGGCGACCGTCGAGTCCGTGAACGGCTCACCGCTGGCGGTCGGCAAGAACTTCGACTCGTTCGGTGTGCTCGACCCCACGGCCACGGTCGAGGTGCTGAGCGAAATTTCGGCTCGTTCGTTGGCCGAGGGCCTGACCGGAAAGGACGTCACCGTCTCGGCCGTCACCTCGACGCCGCGCACCCAGCGCCCCCAGCCACCGTTCATGACCTCGTCGCTCCAGATCGAGGCCAGCCGCAAACTCCGATTCGACCCCGAGCGCACGATGCGGGCCGCCCAGCGCCTCTATGAACAGGGCTGGATCACGTACATGCGCACCGACTCGACCACCCTCTCGGATGAGGCCATCGCGGCGGCCCGCCGCCACGCGGCCGACCTGTTCGGTGACGACTACGTCGCCGATGCTCCTCGTCGCTACGACCGCAAGGTGAAGAATGCCCAGGAGGCCCACGAGGCCATCCGCCCGGCGGGAGAGACTTTCCGCTCACTCGACGAGGCTCAGGCCAACCTCGGTGGCGACGAGTTGGCCGTCTACGACCTGATCTGGAAGCGCACTATCGCCTCCCAGATGATCGACGCCCAGTTGATGAGCGACCGGGTCCGCTTGACGACGACCCTGCCCTCGGTCGACGGCATTGACGGCGCGGTCGACGTCGGTCTCGTGGCCAACGGACTGCGAATCGTCTTCCCCGGTTTTCGTCGTGCCTACGTCGAGGGCAGTGACGACCCCGAGGCCGAGTTGGCCGACCAGGAGAGAATCCTGCCGCCCCTCGCCGAAGGTGCGACACTTCCCGTCACCGGTGCCGAGGCCAAGGGTCACGACACCCAGCCCCCGGACCGCTACTCCGAGGCCACGCTGATCAAGAAGCTCGAAGAGTTGGGCATCGGCCGGCCCTCGACCTACGCGTCGGTGATGAAGACCATCGACAAGCGTGGTTACGTCTGGAAGAAGGGCAAGGCTCTGGTCCCGGCCTTCCGGTCCTTTGCGGTCATCAACTTCTTGACCGAGTACCTGCCCGATCTCATCGACTACCAGTTCACGGCCTCGATGGAGGACCAGCTCGACTTGATCGCCTCGGGCACCGTCGACCTTGAACCGTGGCTGGCCGCCTTCTACTTCGGTGACGTCAAGGGTGCGACCCCCTTCACCAAGGCCGGCCTGCACGCGGTGGTGAACGAGAAGCACGAGTTCGACTACGCGACCATCAACTCGCTCCCACTGGGTGTCGCGCCCGATGGCCTTCCGGTCGCGGTGCGCTCGGGTCGCTACGGCCCATATTTGATTCACGGCGAAGACCGCGTGTCGATCCCCGAGGCGACCGAACCCGACTCGCTGAGCGTCGAGCGTGCGCTGGAACTTCTCGCGGCCCCGAGCAGTGACCGCCAACTCGGCGTGGACGAAGCAACGGGACTGCCCGTGTACATCAAGGCGGGACGGTTCGGACCCTACGTGCAACTCGGCGAGATGACTGATCCCAAGGCCAAAGAGAAGCCCAAGACGGCCTCGCTGTTCTCCTCGATGTCGCCCGAGACCATCACCTTCGATGAGGCCCAGCGCCTGTTGGCTCTGCCCCGTGAAGTCGGCCGTCACCCCGAAGACAACGAGCCCATCTGCGCGCAAAACGGACGCTACGGCCCTTACCTCACGTGGGGCAAGGAAACCAGATCGCTGGAGGCCGAAGACGAGGTCTTCACCGTCGACCTCGACAAGGCGCTCGCACTGCTGGCCCAGCCCAAACAGCGTGGCCGTCGCGCCGCGGCCGGGCCGTTGAAGGATCTCGGCATCGACCCGGTGACCAAGCGTGGTGTCGTGGTCCGCAACGGACGCTTCGGCCTCTACGTCACCGACGGTGAGGTGAACGCCACCATGCGCATTGGCGACACCGTCGAGACCATCACCCTGGACCGGGCCTGCGAGTTGCTCGCCGAAAGACGTAATGCCGACCCGTCGTCACGGTCGGCCGTGAAGAAGGTCGTGAAGAAGGCCCCCGCAAAGAAGACCGCCAAGAAGACCGCGAAAAAGACGACGAAGAAGGCCGTCACCGCGACCGGTGCCGCCGCCAAGCGTGACGCCGTGGCCAAGGGTGCCAAGGCCAACGCGGCGATGCTCGCGCAGGCCGGCTCGAACGACTGATGGCTCGGGGCCGGTTCCTCGTCTTTGAGGGAATTGACGGTTGTGGCAAGAGTTCGCAGGCTCGGCAATTCGCCCAAGACCACGACGCGCTCTTCACGTTCGAACCCGGTGACAGCGCTCTCGGCGCCCAACTCCGGGGCTGGTTGCTGAACGCGTCCGAGCCGATGACGCCCTCCACCGAGGCCCTCCTCATGCTCTCGGACCGTTCCCACCACGTGGCCTCGGTCATTCGGCCCACGCTCGAATCAGGCCGCGACGTGGTGAGTGACCGGTACTTCGCCTCCACCCTCGCCTACCAGGGATACGGCCGCGGTCTCGACCTCGCCTTGCTGCAGAGCGCCACGGACCTCGCGCTGGCCGGCCTCGAACCGGAACTGACCCTTCTGCTTGATCTGCCCGTTGATCTCGCCCACGAACGCCGGGCGCGTGACCACCACGACCGGTTCGAATCGGCCGACGTGGAGTTCCACGAGCGGGTCCGAGCCGGCTACCTCGAGCTGGCGGCGTCGCGTCCCGACACGTGGGTCGTCCTGGACGGATCGGGAACGTTCGACGAGGTGCGCACCCTCATTGATGAAGCGTGCTCTCGTCACGGCCTCTGGCCATGAGTGATGTTCTCGACCGCCTGGTCGGTCAGCCACGCGCCGTCGCCGCGATGCGCAATCTTCTGGGCCGCCCTGTTCACGCGTACCTAATTTCAGGTCCCGCCGGCTCGGCCGTGAATGAGGCGGCACGACTGTTCGCCACCTCGCTGTTGTGCGCCCGCGGTGGGTGCGGGAACTGTGAGGACTGTCGGTCATCGTTGGCGGGATCCAACGCCAACCTGCTCGTGCCGACTCGAGCGGCCAACTTCTGGAGCGTGGCCGAAGTCAGATCGTTGGACGAACTAGCCCGCAAGCGACCACTCGGCCCGGGCAAGCAGGTCATCGTCGTGGAGAACGTCGATTTGATGCTCGGGGCGTCACCCAGCGCCAGCGCATTCTTGAAGACTCTCGAAGAGCCCTCGGCTCGCACCATCTTCGTGTTGACGGCTGACGAACTTCCCGAAGAGTTGGTCACCATCAGGTCACGGTGTGTCGAGGTGCGCTTGGCCCCGCTCTCGACGTCCGCCATCACCGCCGTTCTCGAAGCCGAAGGTCACGGGCCGAGCGCGGCCGCCGACGCGGCCAGTGCGGCGGCGGGCAGTGTGACCCGGGCCCGACTTCTCGTGCGCGACGCGGGCCTGCGCAGCCGCCTCGCTCTGTGGCGAGCGGTGCCCGAGCAGGTATCCACGTTCGGTGAATCCTTGCGCGCGGCCAACGACATTCTCGCGGCCATCGACGACGCGCTCGCACCCTTGGTGGCCGAACAGGCCAGGGCTTTCGCGGTTCTCGAGGCCCAGGCGAAGGAGCAGAAACTTCGCGGAGTGCCCCGCCGCGACGAGATTGAAACGGCTCACAAGCGTGAGCAGAGGCGTTTTCGCACCCAGGAGTTCGCGGCCGGTTTCGCCGTGGTGACCGACGTCTATCGCGAGCGACTGCACAGGGCCAGCGAGGACCTGACGCGAGGAGACGAACGGGCGTCGAGGAGAGCCGAGGCCGCGTCGGCGGCCATTGAATTGGTGGCACGCGCCGCCGGTCGGCTGGACACGAATCTCAACGAGTCGCTACTCCTCCACGACCTGTTCTTCGCATTGGGAGCGCTCTAGAACGCTTCGGTGGCGAGTGGGGTAGAGTGGTCGTCCGCGCCTGGATAGCTCAGCCGGCAGAGCAACGCATTCGTAATGCGTAGGTCGTGGGTTCGATTCCCACTCCAGGCTCCACCTACAGGAGGGTGGCCGATGTCGGCCCCTCACACCGGATCGTTCATTACGCCGGAGACTGATCCTCTGACTGTTCGTCGGTTTCGTCGTCGGTCTGGCCCGTTGCGGTCACCGCGCGGGTGAAGTCCTTGGAACGCTCTTCCCAGTTGGTGTAGCGGTCGAAACTCGGTGCCGCCGGCGAGAACAGCATCACGCCGCTGCCGGAGAGAACCTCCCGTGCGCGGGCCACCGCGTCGTCCATCGTGGCGACCCCTTCGTGGGCCACGCGGCCACCGAGAGCTTCGCCGATGCGTTCTCCCGCGGGCCCCAGGGTCAACACGTGTGTGGGGGCGGTGCGACTGGCGAGCACGTCGGCGAGCGGGGCGTAGTCCACCCCACGATCAAAGCCACCGCACAGCAACACCAATGGTTGGTCGACGAAGAGGGCGACCGCGGCGAGAGCCGGGGTTACCGAGGTGGCGAGACCGTCGTCGATGTACGTGACGGTGTCCTCGGGCAGCCCCGACGCCACCCGGGTGAGTCGGCCGGGCAGCGGAGTGAACTCACCGGCCCGAGGTGCCACCTCGGCGGCGATGTCGTCCACGCTGCGCTGCAGAGCGGTGGCGACAATGGTCAGGGCCATTTCCACGTTGTTCTCATTGTGCTCACCGAGCAGACCGAGAGCCGAGGCGAGTCCGGGGTGGCGGCCGCTCACCCAGACCACTGTTCCACCCAGTTGGTGGGCTTCGGCGCGCAGAGACGGTTCATCGTGGGCGATGGTGACGTGGTCACCGGGTTTCGTGGTGATGGACAACTTGTCGGCGACGTACTGCTCCTGCGAACCGTGCCAGTCGAGGTGGTCCGAACCCAGAGAGGTGATGGCGATGATCGGCGGGGCGTCTTCGATGTCAACGGTCTGGAAGCTCGACATCTCGGTGACCAGCCACCCCTCGGAGGTGTCGAGGGTCGTGTCGTACGGGGGGCGGCCGATGTTGCCCACGGCCAACGCCTTGACGTCGAGAACATCGAAGAAGAACTTCGTCAGGGCGGTGACGGTCGACTTGCCCTTGGTGCCGGTCACGGCGATGGTGCGCTCCCGGAAGAAGGGCACCATGTAGTAGTTCAGTGCCGAGGTGACGTAGACGCCCTGGGCTTCGAGGGCGAGGACGTCGGGG
>CAWUMA010000044.1:0-5613 GCA_963923835.1 uncultured bacterium | reverse complement strand
TCTGGTCGGCCATCCACGCCAGGGTCTCGGGCTCGGGCCAGTAACCACGCAGGCCGATCTGGATGAAGCGGTCACCCCGGCAGGCGCCCGACTCGATGAGTCGGCGCATCGGCGTGCCGTGTCCGTGCAGGGAGCCCATCTGGATGTCGGCTGTGTCGGCGTGGGCGTCAAAGTGGATGACGCTCACCCGTCCCCAACCCACGGCGCGGGCCACGCCCGTGACGTCGGGCAGGGCGATGGTGTGGTCACCACCGAGAATCACCGGCACCGCGCCGGCCTTGGCCACCTCACCGACCTGGGCCTCCAGCGCGGCGAGGGAACGCTCGGTCTCCCCCGAGGGCATCTCCACGTCACCTAGATCAACGACGCCCAGATCAACGAGCGGGTCGACACCGAGCGCCAGGTGAGGACGTCGGCCGTCGTGGGGCAGATAGTCGGTGAGGCGCATGGCCTGGGGTCCGAAGCGGCAACCCGAGCGGTGCGAGGTGCCACCGTCGAAGGGCGCACCAATGATGACCGCCGCCGCGTCGGTCCAGGTGGCGGGCTCGTCGGGGTCGGCGGGGGGCACACCGAGGAACGTGGCGTCTGGCCCGTAGAGATTGCCGATGCGCGTCACGAACGGCCCAATTCGCTCAACTCGGCGGCGAACTCGTCGAAGTGGTTGGTCATCACCGAGATGTGACCCTCCACCGGGAAGTGGCGCACTATCGTGCCGGGAATCGTACGGGCCATCCAGTGTCCGTGCGTCGGGGGCACCATCAGGTCGGCGTCACCGAACCAGAGTGACGTCGGCACCGCGATGTCTCCGAGTGAGAATCCCCAGGGCGCCATGATGGCCACGTTGTCATCGAGGTAGCCGCGCCAATCGTGGGCGAAGGCTTCGGCACAAGCCTGAGCGAGCGCCGCGCGTGCCACCTCGTCGGCCAACGCCGCCTTGTCCACGTCGGGCAACAGACCACCGAACAGTTCGATGACGTTGTCGGCGGTGGCGCCGCGCATGTGCTGTCCGGTCTGCTCCATGATTGCTTCGTAAGCCGGGCCGCCCTCTTTGGCCAACGCGAACTCCTCGACGTTCTCAGGGCCCATGCCTTCGGTCCAGTCGAAGTCGACGTCGGCCGGAGCCACACCGGCAATGGACACGGCCGCCTCACAGCGTGGCGCATCCAAGGCGGCGCACGCCAGCGAGTGCGGACCGCCGCCGGACCAACCAACCGAGATGTAGGAATCGCGACCGAGGTGATCGAGCACCGCACGCACGTCGGCAACCACGTCACCCACGCTGCGCCCGGCCTGACGGGTCGACGTGCCATATCCAGGACGGGTCGTGGCGACGAGGAAGAGGTTCGCCCTCTCGGTGAGTGGCGCGAGGGAGCGCAGGAGCGCCGTTGAACCGGGCGTGCCGTGGTGGAAGAACACGGTGCGCCCCGAGGGGTCGCCCACCGTGGCCACTTCGATGCTCCGGCCGTCACCGAGAATCAGCGTGTCAGTCATGTGCCCTCCGAATTTTCCGTCTCTCACCCTAGGCTGAGCCCATGTCCCGTCGCCGAGTCGTCTCCGCCAGCCGAGTCATCGCCGCCCCCGCGTCGGTGATCTTCGACCTCCTCGCCAACCCCCGCCGTCACCACGAGATTGACGGATCGGGCACCGTGCAACAAGTGGTCGACGGACCCGAACGGCTCTCGCTCGGGGCCACCTTCACCATGGGCATGAAGATGGGCGTGGGCTACAAGACCGTCAACCAGGTCGTCGTCTTCGAGGAGAACCGGGCCATCGCCTGGCACCACCCGTCGAAGTTCATCTGGCGCTACGACCTCGAGCCGGCCGACGGCGGCACCAAGGTGACCGAATCGTTCGACTATTCGAAGCCCTGGGGCTGGGTCATCGTGGCGCTGGGTTGGCCCGAGAAGAACCGCCGGGCCATGGAGGCCACGTTGGCCCGACTCGAGCAGGTCGTCACCGCACGCTGAGCGCCACACCGAGGTTCAGCAACTCCACCCACGTCTGACCCGGGGTCAGGGCGATGGGGCCCTTCGCGGTCTGGTACGTGATGGGGGCCGACTTTGACGAGTGCGACCACGTCCCCACGATTTGGTGGCCGGCGGTGAAGATCACGGCCTTGCCGGTGCCCAGCAGGTTGGCGTAACTCGACATCGTGCCGATGCCGTTGACGTAGTTGACGTACATCACGACCACGTTGTTCGGTGATTCGACGGCGTGCGTGCCGGTGACGTCGAGCTTGCCGAAGAGGTAGCGGTCCCACGTCGCGGTGGTCGCGTTCCAGCGCCACGTGACGGGGTAGATACTCGGGAAGGAGACGCGCACCATCGTCGCGGGGTGGCCCGCCACAGGGTCACCGTCGGCCCGGTAAGTGAACAGCGGACGGGGCGGCACGGGTCGTCCGTGGAATCCGTAGAGCTTGAGGCCGTTGGCGAACAGGTTGTGCGGCGCGTACCGCGAGGCCCAGCGCACCATGGCCAACCCTGCGTGTGTCTCGTCCACCATGGTGACCGGGGCGCTCGAGATTGAACGAATGGCGTACTCGGCGCCCCCGGAGTAGGCGAACACACCGCCAATAGGCCAGACGATCTGCGTGTCGGTCGGACGCACTGAACGCACCGGGCCCACCCACGCGGCCGCGTGTGAGTTGTAGACCGCGGCCAGACGGGTGATACCGCCGTTGACAATTTCTTCGTAGACCACGTCGGCCTTTTCCACGCCGTACTGGGGCAGGGCGTCGGGCGTGTTCTCGACTTTAACGACGACGGCCGGACGCGTGCGCGAGATGCCGCTGGGGTCGGGTAATCCGGTGAGCGGTGCCGTCCATACGGGGCCAGCCACAGTGGTGGAGGTGCTCGACGTCGAGGCGTCACCGGTGGCGCCGGTGTGGGAAAAGCGCACCCCGGCCCACGCGACCCCACCGGCAATAACTAGTACGGCCGTCACGACGGTGGCCACCGACCCACGGCGCGCCCGGCGCTGGTGCTTACCTCTGGCCATGTGTCTCCTCACAGATCCTTGGTAATCACCGTATGGGGTAACTGGGTCTCGGGGCTCAGGTGTTCACTACCGACCAAAGTCCTCCATCCGAGGCGGCGGTAGAAGCCGAGCGCCGTGTCGCGGCCGTTGGCCCACAACTGGGCCGCCCCGAGTTCACGCACGCGGCGCTCACCTTCGGTCAACACCGCCGCGCCGTATCCACGGCCCTGCACGGACGGGTCGGTTGCCATGTAGCGCAGCATCCACGTCGGGGTGTCGGGGTCGACCGGAGAAGTGGAGGGGTAGAACGACGCGCTCACGACCACGATGCCATCGAGCACACCGGCGAGGTGAAGCGACGTCGGCTCGGCGTCGCGGACGTCGCTCACCTTCGCATCGGCTCGGCCGCCGCGCAGCACGCGCCGACGCAGATCGTGAAGTCGCTCGGGCGCCACGACTTCGATGGTGAAGGGTGACAAGGGCTTGCGCATTTCCAGTAACTCGAGGCCGGGATCACGCTGCATGGAATGGCGCGCTCCGGTTTCGACGAAGCCGAGGCGTCGATAGAAGGCCCGGGGCCGGGAGAGGGTTTCGGTGACGTGGAGGTACAGCGCGTCGCTCCCCTCACCGCGGGCCCAGTCGGCAATGGCCGCCACCACGGCGTCGCCCGCTCCTTGTCCGCGCCACGGCGGCCGCACGAACATGCCGTACAGCCAGGTCGTGCCCGGGTACTGATCGTTGAGGCCGCCCGAGGCCATGGCCACGGCTTCGCCGTCGACCTCGGCCACGTGGAAGTTGTACTCGCGCGCCATCATCCGCCACCGGTGCTCGGGATTGGCCATCGCCACCTCCAGCGTCATGCCGTAGGCGTCGGGCTCGTCACGCAAGGCGGCGAGTCGGAGGTCGCGGAGAATCTCCCAGTCCTCTTCCACGAGCGCTCGTACGCGCCACGTGACGGTCACGGTGCGGGGTCGGCGGTTCGAGTGGCGGATGGGTGACCCGGCAGTCGAGCCGAATAGATCGAGTAGCCATCAAGTGTGCGCACGACGTAAGTGGCCAGGGCCGTGGCAACCATGATGGGCAGAATTGCGGTGAATCCGCTGTGGGTCAATTCCATCACGATGACGAGTCCACACAGTGGAGCTTGCATCGAGGCCGCCAACATCGCGGCCGCACCGACGAGTGCGAAGGCGCCGGTGGGGCTGCCGGGCCAGAGGTGGTTCCAGCCCATTCCCAGAAACGCCCCGAGCGCCGCACCGGTGGCGAGGAAGGGAGTGAACAGTCCTCCGGCCGCACCACTGCCCACCGTGGCCGTAGTGGTCAGGGGCTTGAGAATTGCCATGGCGAGGAAGAAGCCCGAGGTGCCCAAACCTAAGAGGGCGTCGTGGGCGATTCCTTTTCCGTTTCCGAACAACTGCGGGAACGGCAGACCCAGCAGTCCCACCACCAAGAAGGTGAGGGGCATCATCCACAAAATTTGGTTTCCCTTGGCCCGGTAGTGGGAGACCCAACCAATCACGCGGATGAAGACGACCGCCACGAGACCGATCACGATCCCCGCGGGGATGGACCACGTCATCAGCGTGGCCGTGAAGTGGAACTCAGGAACGTCGCCGTAGGTCGCGTGGCTCGGCAGGGCCAACCACGCGGTCACCGTCGCCACGCTCGACGACACCAGAGCCGCCGTGGCGACGGGCAGCGAGAACGAGCCGTAGAGAATCTCGGCCGTGAAGATCGCACCACCGAGGGGCACGTTGTAGACGCAGGCCAAGCCGGCACCCCCGGCGCAGGCGACGATCAATCGGCGCTGCGCGACTGACAGGTGCAACCAGCGAGAAATCGTGGATCCCGCCGCACCCCCCAGAAGTTTCGGGGCGGCCTCTCGTCCGATGGAACCACCCATACCGATCACGATCTCGGACACCACTGAGGTGAGAAAACTCCGGCGAAATCCCAGCTCGGCGTCACCCGCCCACAGGGCGTCGTCAATTTCGGACTTCTCGTGACCGAGGTACCGACGGATCAGCCACCACGACACGGCTCCAATCACGCCGGCGAGGACCATCACCACGACCCGACGAGTGCCCGATACGGCCGCCACGGCTGCCTGGAACGAGCCACCCGGATAGTGAAAGGCGAGTTTTTCCATCTCGCGCAGCACCCACATCAAGAAATCGCCGAAGAGTCCCGTCGCCACCGAGGCCAGCAGCAAAGCGAACCAGAAACGGGGATTTTGAGCGGCCTCACCGTCGTGGGTGACGTTGGGTTGCTCCATCGCGCCCCGACCCGAGGCGATACGTCGCTTGATCACGGGCTGGGGAACGCGCAACCTCTCACTGTTTTGTTCGCGTCCCGCCACGTTCCACCGTTTCATTCCGACACTTCATCGTACTGACCTACGCGGCATTGACCCGATTCACCGTGGTGACGAGAACCAGCGAGCCGGTAGGTGAGGGCGCGACCAGGCGAACAACCGGTACACCCCGTGAGCAATTACCCGCACGGGCGTGAACACGATGAGAACGCCCAGCCACGACCACGCGGGGCCGGCACGGAGCAACAGGTGCCCGACCGCGGTGGCTCCGGACCAACGGTGCGTACCGTGCACCCACCACACCGAGCGCTCCACCTGAGCGC
>CAWUMA010000043.1:0-5695 GCA_963923835.1 uncultured bacterium | reverse complement strand
GACCTCCTCGTCGCTGAGGCTTATACCCGCGAAGCGCAGCATCTGGGTCATACGGAAGTCGTCGGTCATTCGCCGGAGCACGGGATTCGTGTCGAGAACCTCGCGCATCACGGGAGGCATCCGCTCGAGCACCTCGGTTAACAGGTTCGCCCCCACGGGGTGATCGCGCCATTCGGTCATGGTGGAGTGCCCCGTCAGGGCCGGACGGTAAGGATCGCCGTCGACTGCGACGTCCGTGCTCAGAGTCGTGTCATCACAGTGTCGGCCGACCGTGAAGCGGTAGATGAGACCCTCCACGACCCATTGGTGAATGACCGGGTCGAAATAGGCCAGATCGCGGCGCGGGATGTGGATGGTGACGTCCCGGTGCTCGCTCGGTTCGAGCCACACGGTGGCGAAACCCTTGAGTTCGCGAAGTGGCCTGACTACGCGTGACGCGGTGGCGGGTGCGACATAGACCTGCACCACGTCGTGACCCGCCCGTCGTCCGGTATTCGATACCCCCACCGTGAGGTGGACGCCGTCATCGTCCACGTGGGCACGCAGATCCCCGTAGGCGAACTCGGTGTAACTCAGGCCGTGGCCGAAGGGGAACGCGGGTCGCGCTCCGGTGCGATGAAGTCCGCGGTAGCCGACGAAGAGCCCCTCGCCATAGCGAACGTGGTCCTGGTCGCCGGGGAAGTTGGCGAAGCTCAAATGGTCGCGGGGGTCGGCGGCGATGCTCTCGGCGAGACGTCCCGAGGGGTTCGCGATTCCGAAAAGCAGATCGGCGATGGCTCCACCGCCGGCCTCGCCCAGTAACCAGCCCTCAATAACGGCCGGCACGTCGTTGATCCATTCGGCGACATCCACGACGAGCCCGTTGGTCAAGATGACCACCACGTTCGGATTGACAGCCACCAATCGCGATAGGAACTCGCGCTGAGGCAGGGCGGGGGTGGTCAGTTGGTCGAAGCCTTCCGATTCGAACGACTCGGGGTTTCCGAGGAAGGCGAGAACGACGTCGGCCGACGACGCGGCGTGATAGGCGGCTTGAGCCATTTCGCTATCCGGATCGAAGGGGCCCTCCAGGGGGAATCCCGGTTCGCAGCTGAACTGGGCCGCGGGGGCAATCTTCTGGAGTTCCTCGAAGGGGATGTCCAGTCGGTTCGGAACTACCCGCGAGCTTCCCGAGCCCTGAATACGCGGCTCGAGGGCGAACGCTCCGACAACGGCGATCCGTTGGCCCGCCATCGGGTCGAGAGGGAGAATGCTGCCGTCGTTCTTTAAGAGCACCGCGGCGCGTCGCGCCACCTCACGAGCCAGGTCGTGGTGTGCGTCACGGTCGTAGAGGGGGCCCACCTCGGAGCGTCCACAACGGCGCATGAGTTGCACCAGCCGGGCGGCGCTGCGGTTGAGAGTCTCCTCGTCGATTTCTCCCCGGGAATAGGCCTCGCGAAGCTCGTCGGTGCTCTGCGGATCGGCCGGCATCTGAAGGTCCAGACCGGCTCGGAGGGCGGCCGGCCGGTCGACCACGGCGCCCCAGTCGGACACGACCAGTCCGTCGTAGCCCCACTCGTCTCGCAGGACGGTCGTCAGCAACCAGGGATTTTCTGAAGCCCACACCCCGTTGATGCGGTTGTAACTGCACATCACGGTCCACGGGTGCGCATCGGCGATGACGTTCATGAAGCTTCGTAGGTATAACTCGTGGAGTGGCCGCTCGTCGACATCGGCGCTGACGCTCATGCGCCGAGTTTCTTGGTTGTTGACGGCGAAGTGTTTGAGCGAGGCGCCCACGCCCTGCGACTGCAGGCCCCTGATCCACGCGGCGGCCAGCCCCGCCGAGACGAGGGGGTCCTCCGAGAAGTACTCGAAGTTTCGTCCACACACGGGAACGCGCTTGAGGTTGATACCCGGCCCGAGGACAACGTGGACTCCCTCCGCCCGAGCCTCTTCACCGATGGCCCGACCCACCCGTTCCGCGAGGGCCGTGTCAAAGGTGGAAGCGAGCGCCACCGCGGGAGGGAAGCACGTGGCGCGAAGGCTGTCTTCCAGGCTGGCCGAGTCGCGAGCCATCAGGCGCAGGCCGTGGGGGCCGTCCGAGAGGCGCAGCAAGGGGAGTCCCATCTCGCGCACGGGCTGGGTGACGAACATTCCTTTGCCCGACAACATGGCCAACCGCGTTTCGAGCGGTAGATCGGCTACTTCCACACAAATGTCATCGAAATCAGACATACGCCTCCCGTCACGGCGAAGTTAGCAACTCCTGTCACACCCCCGTGGTGTGCTGAAGCCATGTTGTGGACAGTTCAAGGACGTCAGGGTCGCCATTTTCGAGACTTCTCGTTGGAGGCTCATTCGGTTGCGCAAGCCAAGCGCATAGCGCTGGAGCTCGCGGGTTTCTACGCCGAACACGGATCGGGGACCTATGGGCCGATGGTGTGGCGAACGGGGACGTTGACGTTGGTGTCCGAGCTCGGAGACCGACACGTCATTCGACGGGAGCGGCCGTCGTACCTGAAGTTATTGCCGCCACCGGCGCGAGCGCGCGGACGTCAGCGGAGTTCGAACCAGTCGTAGGTGATGACGTTGCCCTCGGTGGAGCCCACCCCGGCGGCCTGAATGCTGTTGAGCCACGCGTAACGGGGGTCGCCCGTTTCGAAGGTGGGCGCCACGTACACCGGCGATCCGGGGCCACCGGACACGTTGGTTCGGCCTCGGTACTGAACGAAGATCAGCGCGCCGTCATGGGTTTCGATGGTGGCCCGAACATCGAGGGTTCCCACCTCGCCCGAAATGCTCAACCAATCAGCGCCGGAGGTTCCCTTCATGACGCCACTTAGACGTTCGCCGGTCACGGTCACTGATTGAATGTCGAAAATGACACGAAGGCCGGCTGGGCCTGGCCCCACTACGAGGGGGGAGGCAAGCGTGGCTTGCACGCGACACAAGGGGATTAGCTCAAGATCCATGATTCACTGTAGAACGAATATCTATTCATTATCAGTTAACACACTGACAAAAGAAATGTTGCAAACAGGACTACATTCAAGTTCGTGAACTTCTCATGTGACACCTTGAGTGCAAAGTTTCGTCCATGAGACACAAGGTTTATTTAGAAGTTCCCAGAGTTCTGGTGGGATTTGATACCGAAACAACGGGGCTTTCCACCACGAGTGACCGGGCTATTTCCTACGGGTTCTACGAATTGAGAGATGGTGTGCGCCACAGCGTCCACCACTTTTACGTTGATCCCGAAATATCCGTGTCGTCGGGAGCTCAAAAAGTCCACAACATTTCTCTTGACGAGATTAGAGAAAAGCAACCCGATGCGGTCTTGCCTTTTGCGAGGGGCGTGGAGAGAGCGTTGGAACTTATCGAATATTTCGACAACGAAGGCGCCGTTTTTGTCGGAGCCAATGTTGAGGGTTTTGATTTCAAAATGCTGCAATCGTCCGCCCGAGTTCTAGCCCCCACGTCGGCGCTGGCGAAGAGATTCAGTTATGTCAAACTGCAGATTCGTGATGTGCTGTGGCACCAAATGGCCATGGACGACTCCGATCTCGACGCTTACAAACCCGCTCGCGGTCTGGCCAAGCTGTGCGACCTGCACGGTGTGCAAAGAGGTAACCACAATGCCCTCGAAGATGCGCGGGCGGCCGTGGAAGTCTTTCTCGCCCAGGTGGCCCACAACGCGGCTACCCCCGCGGCCCGATCAAGTCGATGGGGCGTTGCGCCGTTGAATGGTGAGAAGGTCGTCCTCCAACGTCTATTTGGAGATGAGGCTCTCACAAAACCCGTGGTAGGCTGACAGTCCCACGGGCGGTTGGCGCAGTCTGGTAGCGCACTTGCATGACACGCAAGGGGTCACAGGTTCAAGTCCTGTACCGCCCACCAAGGTTCTTCATCTCCGGCTCCGCCGGACGACGTCCGTTACCGGCTTCTGGGTAAGTTGAGATCGAAAAATATCCCACCCAGTCGAAGCCCGAGGCACGACAGGGCGGCGAGCGCGAACCACGCGGGCCCGAGAATGCCCCACTGGTAGCCGAGGACCACGAGGCCTGAGCCGACCAACGAGGGCACGGCGTAGAGACCTGATTGCAAAACGGCCGGAATCTCGCGGAGAACGATGTCGCGCACGACGCCTCCGGCGATACCGGTCAGCATTCCCAGTAATGCGGCGGCCAGGGCGGTGGCGTGGTGGGCGAGCGACGCGTTCGCCCCGATGATGCTGAAGAGGGCGAGGCCGATGGCGTCGAAGATCTGGATGGGGTAGTGAAGAGCGGACAAAGGCTGATGCGCCACGAAGGCCAACAGTCCTGCCACGACGACCGCCACCATTACGCGCCAGTCGAACACGACCATCGCCGGAATGCCCAAAAAGAGGTCCCGGGTCACACCGCCGGCGATGCCCACCACCGAGGCAACGACGAGGACACCGAACACATCGAGTCCGGCTTTGGCGCCGGCGAGGCCACCGCTCAGCCCAAACACGAAAGCGCCACAGACGAACACCGCGGTGATCCAGTGGGCGTTCGTCAGCAATGCGCCCGCGTGGGTGGCGAAGAAGGGTGGAACCGTGATCCTTATGACAACGACGAACCGACGCCGAAGCGCGTCTCGATGACTTCGCCGGCGACTAGCTCCACCTTGTAGGCCGCGGGCCCCGTTTCGGGGTCCACGCTGCGATCGGACACTACTGATACGGGGGTGGTCCCCTCGTACCAGATACCCACGCGGTCGTCGGTGGCGTAGGCGAGTGGGGGCAGGGTTCCGTTACCCACCAGTTCGTGGAGCAGGGGCCGGCGCTGGGCTTCCGAGTCGTAGTGCACACCGTTGGCGTAGGGGAGAAGCCCCAAGCCGTTGGTCACCGGGCGGAGTGTCGGGCCGAACGAGTCGGTGGTGCCCCCGACGTGCCAGCACAGTGAGCCCGCGGACACGCCGCCGAGAATGACGCCCTTTTCCCAGGCGGCCCGCATGGCGGCGTCGACCCCGTGGAGGCGCCAGAGGGCGAGGAGATTGGCCACCGACCCTCCGCCGACCCACACCAAGTCCGAGCCACAGAGCCGTTCTTCGGGGTCGGCCGAGGGCTGAAGGAAGAGCCGAAGTTCGGTGACGTCGCAGCCCGCCGCACCGAAGGCTTCGTACAGGAGGTGGTAGTAGTCCGTGTCGTCACCGGTGGCGGTCAGAACGAGACACACCTTTGGCCGAATTTGATTGGTGAGGCTGAGAGCATCGAGCAACATTTGCCCCACCCGGGCGGTCCGCTGGGTCGGTCCGGGAATGAAGCCACCCGAGGTGGCGAGGATGCGAGGAGTGGCCATGTTGACCATTCTTGTCGGTGACACCGTGCCTCGACGCCCTCTATCATTCGGGGTCAAGCAAGGAGAGTGTGCATGGTGACCACGGCCCAACTAGATGCCCTGATTGACGATCTCGTCGCGGCGTTTCCGCCCTCGACGACCGACCCCGAAATTTTCCTGGGCGAGCAGTTCGACCGCGGCTTGGCGTGGGTGACCTTCCCCGAGGGCCTCGGCGGACTCGGGGGATCGCCGGCCGATCAGTTGCACGTGTTGCGTCGTCTGACGTCGATGAAGGCACCCTCGGCTGCCGGACGCAACGTCATTGGCTACGGCATGGTGGCACCGACGATTGTGGTCCACGGCACCGAGCAGCAAAAGGCGATGCTTCGCCCGTTGTTCACCGGTGAGCA
>CAWUMA010000042.1:0-5765 GCA_963923835.1 uncultured bacterium | reverse complement strand
CACGTCGCGTACTTCGCGAACTTCGGCAACGTATCGGCCATCGCCACCGACGAGGGACTTGTGCTCGTCGACTGTGGCAGTCCCATCACTGCCGACAATCTCTTTCGGGTCGTGCGCGAGTGGTCCGATCGGCCCGTGCACACGATTATCTACACGCACGGACACTTCGACCACGTGCACGGTGCGCACCACTTCGACCGTGAGGCCCGCGAAAAGGGTTGGCCCCCACCCCGGGTGGTGGCTCACCGCAAAGTGGTGGACCGCTTCGACCGCTACCGCTACACCCAGGGCCTGAACCAGGTCGTCAATCGTCGCCAGTTCAATTCGGGCGACCTCGTGTGGAACGTTGACTTTCGCTACCCCGACGTCACCTACGACGACGCACTCACCCTCAGCGTGGGTGGGCGAACCTTCGAGCTCACCCACCAAATGGGCGAGACCGACGACGCCACGTTGATCTGGATGCCCGAGGACCGCATCGTCCTCACCGGTGACCTCTTTATCTGGGTAACCCCCAACTGCGGCAACCCGCAGAAGGTGCAGCGTTTCGCCCGCGAGTGGGCCCAAGCCCTTCGCACCATCGCCGGACTGCGCGCCGAGGTGTTGCTGCCCGGCCACGGACTTCCCATCTTCGGGGGCGACAAGATTCTCCAGACAATGGAAGAGACCGCCGAGTACCTGGAGTACCTCGAGGCCGAAACGGTCCGTCGCATGAACGAGGGCTGGCGGCTCAACGACATCGTCGCCGAGGTCAAGCCCCCGGCCCACTTGGCCGAGCGCCCCTACCTCAAGCCCCTCTACGACGAGCCCGAGTTCGTGGTCCGCAACATCTGGCGTCGCTACGCCGGATGGTGGGACGGGAACGCCGCGCGGCTCAAGCCGGCTGACGACCGACTTCTCGCCGCGGAATACGCCTCTCTGGCCGGAGGCGTGGCGGCACTGTGCCAGCGCGCCCGCACCCTCATTGCGACGGGGGAAGAACCGGATGAACGAATTGCCGGCCATTTAGCGGAAATGGCCTGGTTGGCCGCGCCCGACGACGAGGAAACGAGAGAGATTCGGCGCCTAGTGAACCAGACCCGGGCCGAGCGGGCCAGCTCGACGATGTCGCGCGGCGTGTTTTGGTGGGCCGTTCGCGAGACGGACGGCTCGGACTACTAGAGCCAATTTCCACAACGTCACTGGGGTTTACCCGGAACCGTTGAAAGGCCGGTGGGGCCTAGTGAGTAAGGTTTCTTCCGTGGATCACACTTCCCTGCCCCCCCAGGGAAGCACCCCACGGACCCGGCGCCGTCGCGTCGCGGCCCGTTTCTGGGCGCTTCCCCTCGCCGCGCTGACCCTCGCGGGTTGCACGGTTCCCACTTTCGGAGCGGCGCCCGGCGCCACCAAACAGTCACAGGACGTGTATCACCTGTGGCAGGGCTTCTCAGTGGCCGCCGCGATCATCGGCGCCTTCGTCACGTTGCTCATCGTGTGGGCCGTGGTGCGTTACCGCCGAAAGGGTGACGCCATCCCGCGTCAGACCCAGTACCAGATTCCACTTGAACTTCTGTACACGGTGATTCCGATTTTGATCGTCGTGGGGCTCTTTGTCGCCACGCTCGTGGTCGAAAACCCCGAAGTGTCAAACCCCTCACCCGCGGCGACCATCAACGTCAACGCCTTCCAGTGGGGCTGGAAGTTCACCTACCCCGGTGAGAACGTGAGCGTCGTGGGCCAGACCACCCAGACTCCGACCATGGTCATGCCGGTGAACGAGAACGTCCGCATTCACCTCACCTCCACCGACGTGATCCACGGCTTCTACGTGAAGGACTTCAACTTCTCGCGTTTCGCCCAGCCCGGCGTGAACAATGTCTTCACCTTCTACGCCACCAAGACCGGCACCTACTTCGGCCAGTGCACCCAGTTGTGCGGCCTGTACCACTCGTTGATGTTCTTCAAGGTCAAGGTCGTCACCGGTGACGAGTACCGCGCGTGGCTGAAGGCCAACGCCAACGTCACGACAGCCTCGGCCGACCAGTCGGCGACCGACCAGCAGACTTCGTCCATTGTTCCGTCCAAGTCCACGTCCAGCACCGGAGTTAAGTAACCATGACTGACGTCCTTCACCCCACTACAACCCATGACGAGGGTCACGGCCACGAGGAGCACCACGGCCCGTCGGGCCTGCTCAACTGGCTGACCTCCACCGACCACAAGGTCATCGGCATGTCCTACACCGTGACATCGGTGATCATGCTGGTCATTGGCGGTCTGTTCGCCGAGATCGTCCGCGGTCAATTGGCCACGCCGAACGGCCACTTGGTCTCTCTTGCGCAGTACAACGAGCTCTTCACCATGCACGGATCGGTGATGATCTACCTGTTCGCCGGCCCCTTCGCCTTCGGCGCTCTGGCCAACGTCATCGTGCCGATTCAGATCGGTGCCCCCGACATGGCCTTCCCGCGATTGAACGCGCTGTCATACTGGCTGTACCTGACCGGTTCCATCACCATGTTGTCGGGCTTCTTCACGGCCGGTGGCGCCGCCAACTTCGGCTGGGTCGGTTACGCCCCGCTGTCGAACCCGCTGAACGCTCCCGGCTCCGGCGCCGACCTGTGGATCGGCGGTCTGATGCTGACTGGCTTCTCGGCCATCTTCACCGGCGTCAACCTCGCGGCGACGGTCTTCTACCTGCGCGCGCCGGGCATGACGATGTTCCGCATGCCGATTTTCACGTGGAACCTGCTCGTGGTGGCCATCTTGATCCTGCTGGCCTTCCCGGTTCTCACGGCCGGCTTGATCATGCTGTACGCCGACCGCCACTTCGGAACCCACATCTTCTCGGTGGCCGGAGGCGGTGTGCCGGTGCTCTGGCAGCACATCTTCTGGTTCTGGGGACACCCCGAGGTGTATATCCTGGCCCTGCCGTTCTTTGGCATGGTGACCGAAATCATCCCGGTCTTCTCGAAGAAGCCGGTGTTCGGTTACAAGGGCATGATCTTCGCGACCATCTCGATTGCCGCGTTGTCGCTGGGCGTGTGGGCCCACCACATGTTCACCACCGGTGTGGTTCTGCTCCCCTTCTTCTCCATCATGAGCCTCCTCATCGCAGTGCCCACGGGTATCAAGATCTTCAACTGGATCGGAACGATGTGGCGCGGCGAGATTTGGTTCTCCACCGCCATGTTGATGTCGGTCGGCTTCGTCTTCACCTTCCTGGTCGGCGGCCTCACCGGTATCTACCTGGCCAGCCCGCCGCTCGACTTCTTCACCCACGACACCTACTTCGTCGTGGCCCACTTCCACTCGGTCGTGATGGCCCTCGTGCTTGGTGGCATGGCCGGTCTCTACTACTGGGGCCCGAAGATGACCGGCTACCTCCTGAACGAGCGAATCGGCAAGATTCAGTTCTGGTTCTTGTTCCTCGGCATCCAAGTCTTCACGTTCCCGCAGTACCTCCTGGGCCTGAGGGGGATGCCCCGTCGTATGGCGGTCTACCCGCACGACCCGCAGTGGCAGAACCTCAACACCATCTCTTCGATTGGTGCGGCGATGATCGGCATCTCCACCCTGCTGTTCGTGGTCAACATCATCGTGAGTTGGAAGAAGTACCCGGCCGGTGACAACCCGTGGGATGGTCACACGCTCGAGTGGTTCACCACCTCGCCGCCCCCGCACCACAACTTCTACCGTCTGCCCCCGATCCGCTCGGAGCGCCCGACGTGGGACTACAACCACCCGGGTCACCAGGCTTTGGCGCACGGCACCCACGAGGAGAGTCACTGACATGAAGGTTGAATCCAAGTTCCTCTTGCTGCTCGGACTCTTCTTCGGTGCCATGTGCGCCGTGTACTGGACGTGGAGCCTCGAGAACGCCGGTGGCGTCATGATGTTCTGCGGCATGCTCCTGTGCTTCCTGCCTGGCTCGTACTACTACTGGTGGAGCCGTCGCATGAAGGCCCGTCCGGCCGACGACCCCAACGCCACCACCGAGCAGGCGGCCGGCGTGGTCGGGTCGTTCCCCGGCTCGTCCATTTGGCCCTTCACCTTGGGCATGGGCGCCTTCTTGATCGTCCTGGCGATGGTCTTCGGTATCTGGCTGCTGGTGCCGGGACTGGGACTCGCGTCGTGGGCCTTCATCGGCGGCACCTCGGAAGGTCGCCGCGGCGGCGACGTCTGAGGTGCACTCCCACGACCCCCCGCCTCCGGGCGGGGGGTTTTTGCGTTTTGAACTCATCGCAACCTGCGCAATCGCGTTGCTCGCCTAGGTTGAAGCCATGCGTCTTCGTCAAGTGGCCCAAAGAGTCGAGAACCTCGGACGGGCCGTGGAGTGGTACCAATCGGTACTCGGAGTCGCCCCCACTGCGGTCTTTGACCAGCCCGGGCTGGCTTTCTTCGATCTTGATGGTGTCCGTCTTCTGCTCGACATCAACGCGCCGACGGCGCTCATCTATCTCGACGTCGATGACGTCGAAGCGACATTTGACGACCTTTTGAAGCGGGGTTACGTGGGTCACACGGAGCCCCATGTTGTCTTCTCCGATGACCAGGGCACCTTTGACCGGCCCGGCGAGGAGTGGCTCGCATTCGTTTGGGACCCCGAGGGAAATGCAGTCGGATTGATGGGGCGCCGGCCCCTCTAATTCCACCCACTGAGGTGTCAAATGGCCACCTCACCCGTCAGTGCGCCAGCGCCGTTCTCCTACAATGAACCTGTTCCGTCCCCCCAGGAATTAGGAGGCAGTGTGGCTCTCGAAACGGCGACCAAGGTGCAGCTCGGTGGCACCCGCGGAGGCCCCGATGTGGCAACTCTGCGTCAGGACCGCTGGTGGGTCCAGCCCGTCCTCACGGTGTCGGCACTGACGGCCTTCGTCATTTACTCCACCTGGGCGGCCTTTCAGAACCGCAACTACTACGTGGGCGCCGACCAGCACCGCGACCTGATTTCACCCTTCTACTCGCCGTGTCTGTCGAACCACTGCGTGCCCGGATCGGGCAGTGGCATCGCCATTCACACCTTCGCCTGGCTCTCGCCGGCGTTGCTCATTCTCATCTTCCCGTTGGGGTTCCGCCTCACCTGCTACTACTACCGCCGCAGTTACTACCGCGCCTTCTGGTGGTCGCCGCCGGCCTGTGCGGTGGCCGACGCTCACGGTTCGTACTCGGGTGAGACGCGCTTCCCGCTCATCATGCAGAACGCCCACCGGTACTTCTTCTACTTCGGTCTGGTCTTCAACGCCCTCCTCACCTACGACGCCATCCGCGCTTTCCACCAGCCGGGCTTGGGTTGGGGCGTGTCGGTGGGCACCCTGGTCCTGACGGTGAACGCCACCTTGTTGTGGCTGTACTCGCTGAGCTGCCACGCCTGTCGCCACCTGTGCGGCGGCCAGGTGCGCAGCTTCAAGGCCCACCCGATCCGCTACCGCTTCTGGAAGTTCGTGACCCCGCTGAACGCCAAGCACATGAACTTCGCGTGGGTCTCGCTCTTCTTCGTCGCCTTCACCGACGTCTACGTCCGCCTCGTCGCCTCCGGCGCCATCACCGACTTCCGTCTCTTCTAGGAGCACCGTGAACTACGAACACCACGAGTACGACGTTCTCATCATCGGCGCCGGTGGCGCCGGACTGCGCGCGGCCATCGAGGCCAAGCAGCGCGGCCTGAAGGTCGGCATCATCACCAAGTCCCTGCTCGGCAAGGCCCACACCGTCATGGCCGAGGGTGGCATGGCCGCCGCCATGGGCAACGTGTACCCCGAGGACAACTGGCAGGTCCACTTCCG
>CAWUMA010000041.1:0-5846 GCA_963923835.1 uncultured bacterium | reverse complement strand
CGCCATCTTCTTACCAACTCCGAGCATTTCGCCCGCCTTCCTTATCTCGAACTTCTAAAGCCGTCCGACAAATCTAGTCGCTACAGCCGGTACTTCCCTACGAAAATCTAGTGCCCGAAGGCATCAACGACGTGGAACACGGTGATTTAGCACCCGTTTCCAATCGCCTACGCCCAAAAAGAGGCTGAAAATGGCACTATCCCGGGCGAATTGCCCGGGATAGTGCCGAAATTCAGGGTTCTTACATCATTCCCATGCCACCGTCGGCGGGCATCGGAGAGGCCGGCTCCGGCTTGTCCGCCACGATGGCCTCGGTCGTGAGCAACAGAGCCGCGATGGAGGCCGCGTTCTGCAGTGCCGATCGAGTGACTTTGGCCGGGTCAATGACGCCGGCCTTCACGAGGTCGACGAGCTCGCCGGTGGCGGCGTTCAGACCCGTCGAACCGGATGCGTCGGCGACTTCACGCACCTTGACCGCACCTTCGAATCCGGCGTTCGCCGCGATGTGACGCAACGGCGCTTCGAGCGAGTGAGCCACGATGCGCGCACCGGTGGATTCATCGCCCGTCAACGTCGCCATGAGAGCATCGACCGCCGCACGGCTGCGCACGAGAGCGGTGCCACCGCCAGCGACGATTCCTTCGTCGATGGCGGCTCGCGTGGCGCTCAGCGCGTCCTCGATGCGGTGCTTCTTCTCCTTGAGTTCCACCTCAGTGGCGGCACCGACCTTGACGACGGCCACGCCTCCGGCGAGCTTGGCGAGACGCTCTTGCAGCTTCTCGCGGTCCCAGTCGGAGTCGGTCTCGTCAATTTCGCGCTTGATCTGCGCCACGCGACCGGCCACGTCCGCGGATGCTCCCGCACCATCGACGATGGTGGTGGCGTCCTTCGTGACGACGATGCGACGGGCGCGACCGAGAAGGTCCAGCGTCGCCGAGTCGAGCTTGAGGCCGATCTCTTCAGAGATAACGGTGCCCCCCGTGAGAATGGCCATGTCCTGAAGCATTGCCTTGCGACGCTCACCGAAGCCCGGCGCCTTGACGGCCACTGACGTGAACGTGCCACGGATCTTGTTGACGACCAATGTGGCGAGAGCCTCACCCTCGACATCCTCGGCCACAATCAACAAGGCGCGACCCGTCTGCATGACCTTCTCGAGCAGGGGTACGAGGTCGTGCACGGCCGAGACTTTTCCGGCCGTGAACAGGATAAACGCGTCCTCCAGGACGGCTTCTTGACGCTCGGCGTCAGTCACGAAATACGGCGACAGGTAGCCCTTGTCAAACTGCATACCTTCAGTGAGTTCGAGTTCGATACCGAAAGTGTTCGACTCCTCAACCGTGACCGTACCGTCCTTGCCCACCTTGTCGATGGCGTCGGCGATGGTTTCGCCAATGGAGGCGTCGGCCGCGGAGATCGTGGCCACCTGGGCGATCTGACTCTTGTCGGCGACCGGCTGGCTCTGCGACTGAATCGAGTCGACGGCCGTGCGGACCGCCTTCTCAATTCCACGCTTGAGACCCGAGGGGTTGGCTCCGGCCGCGACGTTACGCAGGCCCTCCTTGATGAGCGCTTGGGCCAGCACCGTGGCCGTCGTCGTACCGTCACCGGCGACGTCGTTGGTCTTGGTGGCGACTTCCTTCACCAGCTGAGCACCCATGTTCTCGAAGGGGTCCTCGAGTTCAATCTCGCGCGCAATCGACACGCCGTCGTTGGTGATCAGCGGAGCGCCGAACTTCTTGCCGATGACGACGTTGCGGCCTTTGGGCCCGAGCGTCACCTTGACGGCGTCGGCCAACTTGTCGACACCGGCTTCGAGGCCGCGACGGGCGTCCTCGTCAAACTTGAGCAGCTTCGACATGGTCGACCTACTTGGTGATGGTCGCGAGCACGTCGCGGCTCGACAGGATCAACAGGTCCTCACCGTCGACGGTGATTTCCGTGCCGCCGTACTTGGAGTAGACGACGGTGTCGCCCACCGATACACCGGTCGGGATGACCTCGCCCGACTGCTCGGCGCGACGACCCGGGCCCACGGCCAGAACTTCACCCTGCTGCGGCTTTTCCTTGGCCGTGTCGGGGATCACGAGGCCCGACGCCGTCGTGGCCTCGGCACTCTGGGGGCGGACAACGATGCGGTCCTCAAGGGGGTGCAACTTCATGATTCCTCCTAGTTGTTTGCACTCGAAAAGTGCGACTGCCAATCTAGCAGACACCCCTTGCGAGTGCTAACAGCCAAAAGGCCCTCCGGATATTCCCTGAAAATTCGGGGTTTTTGGTAAGGTCGCACCGTGGCGGACACGGTGGAAATTCGTATCCCGGCCAGCGTCCAGCGCCTCCGTGAGCGGTTCGACCCCGTGGTCGTCGGGGTGCTGGCCTTCGTGGTGGCCTTCAATGCCTACGGCGACCGGGCCACCCTTCGGGCCGTCGCCTACCCGAACGACTCGAGCGTCCACTACTCCATGGTGCGCTTCGCGGCCCAGGCTGTGCGGAGTTTCCACCTGCCCATGACGCAGTGGTACCCGTGGTTGGACCTGGGCTCGCCACACTTTCTGCACTACCAAGCCCTGGCCGCCACGCTCACCGGCAGCTTGGGACTGCTGATCGGCACGGGTAACGCCTTCCGCCTCACCCTCTTCACGATGATCGTGGCCTGGCCGCTCGTTATCTACGGGGCGTCACGGGTGTTCGGATTGTCCCAGCGCGTCGCATTGTTGTGCGCGGCGGCGGCCCCCTTCCTCGCATCAGTCTCCTTTGTCGGATACGAACCGGGTGCCTACCTCTGGATTGGGTACGGCGTCTGGGCCCAGCTGGCCGGTTCGATGACCCTCCCCTTCGCCTGGGCCTACTCCTGGAAGGCCCTCGGTGACCGGCGTTCGGTGGTGGTGGCCGCGTTCTTCATCGGTTTGACCGCGGCGTTGCACTTCGAAACGGGCTACTCGGCCTTCGGCGCCGTTGTCATCATGGCGTTGGTGCACTCGGCACCGTGGCGCGAGCGACTGCGCAACGGCGTCACCGTGTTGTTCGGGGCCGTGATGCTCACCCTGTGGGTGACGGTGCCACTGCTTCTCAACGCGAAGTGGGCCGCCATCAACTCGGCGCTCTCGCCTACCGGCCTCGTGCGGGGATACGGTGCCCGTCAAAACCTCGCGTGGTTGGCCCGCGGACAACTCTTTGACTACCAGCGTTATCCCGTTTTCACCTTCCTTATTCTCGTGGGACTCGTTGCGGCGATAGTGCTGTGGCGACGCGACCCGTTTCGCCGCGCAGTGGCCGTGTTATTCAGCGTCTTCTTCATGATTTCGTGGGGACCCACCACGTGGGGTTCGTTCATCGCGGTGCTGCCCGGGCACGCCGACATCTACTTCCGACGCTTCTTGTTGTCAGTTCACCTCGCGGGTATCTTCCTCATCGGCACAGGCCTCGCCTGGCTCGCCGTGCTCGCCCACCGGGGCGTTCGTCGAGGTTGGGGGTTGTTGGTACCCGGCGGAGCCGCCACGGTGGCGGTGGTTCTTCTCATCCCCACCCTGGCCCTCGCAATGCCCCACACCCACTGGTACGAGGCGCGCAACGACTACAACGTCCATTACCAGATGGGCAAGGAGCGTCAGGTCTCGGCCGACCTCGCCGTCGTGATCAACTTCCTCGAGCAGCACCGCGACGGACGCGTCTACGCCGGAAGCCCACTCGACTGGGGCTCCACATTCAAAGTCGGCGAAGTGCCGATGTACATGTACCTCACATCGCGCGACATCGATCAGGTCGGTTTCCTTCTGCGCACCGCCGCCCTGATGGAGCAACCCGAGTACCGCTTCAACGCGTACGTGCCGGGTGACTACCGGCTCTTCGGCGTTCGCTACGTCTTGTTACCCACGGTTCCCGCGCCCGGGTCGACCGCGCCGTCGGCACCGCCGGTGCCGGCCACCGAGATCCCCCTCCCCGAGTCCACCTACAAGCTTTTCTTGATTCGTGACGCCCACTACATCGACGTGGGCAATTTGTCTGGCCAACTTGACGCGAACAAGGGGACCCTCCTCGCCCAGTCCCCTTACGTTTTGAACACCGACTACTTGTCGCGCAACATCCTCGTTCCGGTTCGCTGGAACGTGGACTCCACCGGCTTCGTGGCGCCCACCAGCGCCCGCTTGAGTGCACCCGGGGTGGTGCAGAACCAGTCGCAGGATCTGCCGCACGGAACTGCTCAGGCCACGGTGGACATGTCGCGCCCCGGTACGGTCTTTCTCTCCGCGTCCTTTGACCCTGGCTGGCACGCCTACATCGACGGAGTGGACACACCCACCGTCATGATTGCGCCGGCCCTCGTCGGCGTCAACGTCCCGGTCGGGCACCACGTGATCGAGTTCCGGTACCACGGCTTCAAGTGGTACGGGCCACTCTTCTTGTTGTCGATTGGCGGATTCGCTGCGACGTGGTGGTGGACTCGTCGACGTACCGACGTTCCGGCCTAATTAGCAAGTGAACTAGAACGCGGCCGTTCGCACGGCGGCCATTGCATTCTGAAGCCTCATTGAGCGATCCGGCCGAAGCCCCTCGCGCGGGCGCCGGGTGTCCGACTCAACATGTCTCGCTCACTCAATCTCCTCTCGCGCCAACGCCGAACTAAAGAGAACCATCACCGCATGGCGGAATTTCGGCGCCACTCACCGACTGACATGTACGACACAAATATCTCTCACTCGAGCATTCAGCTTTCTATTGAGACTTCGAACATCTCCAGATGAATCAGCTAGTCAGAACAAAGTGGCTTGTGTGGGCGAGAGTGGCGAATACCCGACTGTGGAAACGCCCGAAATGGGCGCCCAAACGAACACCACGGCGCTTACGCAACTTCGAATACTTACGCTTCGCCCCCTGAAAGGCCGCGAAGCAACGCGCAATTTGAGCATTGCAACTTTCGCCGTAGTCGACTTCCGATCGGAGAACAGCCAGAAGTTTGGAAAGGTCACCGAATTTGAATACTTCGAAAGTCATCGGTGGGGGCTGCCGATTTCGACAACCCCCACCGACCAGTACTTAGTTAGCTAGCTGCACCACGTTCACGCTGGCTGAGGGCGAGTTCGTGTCGGACGACAACGTCACCTGCGATCCACCAATGTTGAGCTGAACGTAGTCACCAGCCGCCACCGTCACCACGATGGTGCGCGACACTGGCAACACGCCGCCCGCCGGCACCGTCGCCCTCGTTACCGATCCCGACACCAGGCTTCCGTTCTGGGTCAGCGACAGCGCTCCCGTGCACGCACTGGAGTCACCGCAGGCCATTTCCACATCGAAGGTCAGGGCATACGTTCCGGCATGAGCGAACGTGATCTGGTCACCACTCTCCACCGTCACGCCCACCGAGGTAACTGTCGAACTGAATCCAACGACCGGCCCCTGCGAGTCAACCCCGTTGAGGAACGAGCCGAAGTATCCGGGTAGGCCAGCTGGCCCCATTTCTCCTTGAGGACCCTGCGCTCCCTGCAGACCCTGGATACCTTGCTCACCCTGAATGCCTTGCTCACCCTGGGGACCAGCGGGTCCGACATCGCCCTGGGGTCCCTGAGGTCCGATTTCACCCTGGACACCTTGCTCACCCTGGGGACCAGCGGGTCCGACATCGCCCTGGAGCCCCTGCTCGCCTTGGGGGCCGACCTCGCCCTGAACGCCTTGGTCACCCTGCGGACCTTGGTCACCCTGCGGACCTTGGTCACCCTGCGCACCAGTCGCACCAGTCTCACCCGTGGCACCAGTCGCACCCGTGGCACCCGTCGCACCAGTCGCGCCGGTAGGTCCAGTGGCCCCGGTGGCACCCGTAGGTCCGGTCGCACCAGTAGCGCCCGTCG
>CAWUMA010000040.1:0-5910 GCA_963923835.1 uncultured bacterium | reverse complement strand
GCCTCGCGGATCAGAACTGGACAACCAATGACGGGCGCGTGGCCGACCGTGTCCGTCTGCGCAGCGTTCTCGATGATTGTTTCGCGAGCGCCACCACGGCGGCCTGGTCGACGCGTCTCGAGACGGCGGGCGTTCCCTCGGCCCCGATTCTGGATGTGGCGGGGGCCTTCGCTCAGGAACAGATCGTGCGGGGTGATTTCGTGCGCACCACCGACGCACCGGCCGGCGAAATTCGTCAGATGGCGTCGCCTCTGCGCATCGACGGAGAGCGCCCCCCGATTCGGCGGGGTCCGCGCGCGCTGGATCAAGATTCGGCCGAGGTGTGGGCCGATTTAGGCGTCGCGAGTGTGGAAGAGAACTAGCCCCACACCCACGATGGCCGCGGTGTAGGCGCACAAAATTGCGAGGGCCGTCCACGGGCCGAAGAATCCGGGTACGGCCACCGACGCCCTCATCGATTCACCCAAGCTCGCGGGTTCGTATTTGCTGATGTGGTTCTGCCAGGTGGCCGGCAGAAGAAACACGAGAATCGGGATGATGAGGAACAACGAGGTAAAGGCGCTGATCGCTCCGGCCGTTTGGCGAATGATCAACCCCAGCCCGTAACCGATCAGTGCTGACAGCATGAGATACACGCCGGTCAGCAACACGGCTCGAGCAACGCCGGGACTGGCAAAAGTCGTGGTGGGTGTCACGCCTCGCAGGATGGCTTGGCCGGCGAAGAAGGCTGCCACGACGGCGATCTCACACACGACGAGCAGCGCAACCTTGAGCACGGCCGCTTTGGCCAGTGCCACCCGCAGCCGCTGGGGTGTCGCCGTCAAGGTGGTGCGAATCATGCCCGAGGCGTACTCCGACGTGATGAAACGGGCGCCGATGACGCCGACGGCGAATTGGGCGAAGAGCGTGCCACCGAGTGAAATCCGCACGGGGTCGAAGGTGAGGCGGTCGGTGGCGCTCACCTGCTGCCAATTGCTGCGCACCGCGACGCACACCAGAGCGCCGAGTCCGATGGTGAAGACGACGGTGAGGGCGACGCCGAGGAGATTGGCCCGGACCGTCCGGAATTTGAGCGCCTCGCTTCGCAGGGTGGCGACGAACCTCACGACGCGGTCTTCCCCTCGTACTCGACGGCCGACTGGGTGAGGTCCATGAAGACCTCCTCCAGGGTTGCGCGCTGGGGCGTGAGTTCACTCAGTGCGATTCCCGCGGCGAGGGCGATTCGTCCGATCTCGTCGGCCCCGATTCCCGTCACCGATAGTCCGTGGTCAGCCGTTTCGGCGACGGTCGCCCCCCGGGACTCGAGGGCCGTGCGCAGCGCCGCGAACCCATCAGCGCGCACGAACACCGACCCGTGGCCCCGGGCTGTCAGTTCGTCGACGGTGCCGCGGGTGATGAACTCACCCCGACCGATGACCACAATCTCGTCCGCCGTGAGCGCCATCTCGCTCATCAGGTGGGAACTCACGAGCACGGTGCGCCCCTCGTCGGCCAGGGAGCGAAAGAGTGCGCGCACCCACCTGATGCCCTCGGGGTCGAGTCCATTCACCGGTTCATCAAAGAGAAGTGTTCCCGGGTCGCCGAGGAGTGCCCCGGCGATTCCCAGGCGCTGGGACATCCCGAGCGAGAACTGACCCACGCGTTTGTTGGCCGCCTTGTCGATGCCGGTGAGGTCCAATACCTCGTCCACGCGGGTGCGGGGAATGGCGTTGGCCAGGGCGAGGGCCTCGAGGTGGTGGCGCGCGGTGCGCCCGCCGTCGACGGCCTTGGCGTCGAGCAAGGCCCCCACTTCACGTATCGGGTTCGCGATGGAGCGATATTCACGGCCGTTGACGGTGGCCCGACCCGCAGTGGGCCGGTCCAGGCCCAGAATCACTCGCATGGTGGTCGACTTTCCCGAACCATTGGGCCCGAGGAACCCGGTTACGACCCCGGGGGTCACGTCGAAGTCGAGATCGCGAACGGCCACCGTCGAGCCGTATTTCTTGGTTAATCGCTCAACGCGAATCATGATTTCACTTTGGCACGCCGGATGTTCTCGCACCGGTCGCACCGACCGGATAAAGCCACATGATGGCGGTCAAGGTTGAAGCCGTACGCGCCCCGGAGTTGTTTCGCGAGATCGTCGAGATGGCTGGACGGAACCTCGAAAATCTTCCCGCAGTCCTCGCAGTGCAGATGGGCGTGCTCGACATCGGCCAGGTGGTACACGGCCGCGTTACCTCCCGCGTGGGAGTGCGAGACCACACCCAACTCGTCGAATTCTTCGAGGATTCGGTAGATGGTCGATGTGCTGACCGACGGCTCGCGGCGCTGCACCCCGGCCCGGATTTCGTCGGCCGTGCGGTGCGAGCGTTGGCGCGCCAGAAACTCGGCCACCAGCCGCTTCGGGGTCGTCACCCTCTTGCCGTGGGATCGAAGAGTCGACAGCGCCGCATCGACACGTTGGCTCGCCGTCACCACGCCAGCCTACGACCCGGCGGTTGGCGAATCCGGCGCCCGTAATCTGCAGTCATGCGTTCTCCCGTGGTCATGGTGGAAGAATCGGCGGCTCTCGCGGGTCGCTCCGAGCCGATGGTGGTGGAGCGCCCCCATCTCGTCTTGGGTCGAGATCTGTCCGATGAGCCGGTCGGGTGCGAGGTCGCCTTCGTCGCGATGGGTTGTTTCTGGGGGGCTGAGCGCGTCTTCTACCGCCTGCCCGGTGTGTGGGTCACCGCCGTGGGTTACCAGGGTGGCTACACGCCGAACCCGACCTACGAAGAGGTGTGCACCGGTCGGACGGGTCACGCCGAAGTCGTCAAGGTTGTTTTCGACCCGGCGCAGATCTCGTACGAAGAGATTCTTCGCGTCTTTTTCGAGAACCACGATCCCACGCAGGGGTTTCGTCAGGGTGCCGACATCGGCACGCAGTACCGCAGTGCGGTGTACACCGTGGGCGAGCCTCAGGCGACCATCGCCCGCGAGGTCGCCGCTCGGTACGGCCGGGCTCTCGCCGAGAAGGGGTATGGCGAGGTAACCACAGAAATCGCTCCGGCAAAGACGTTCTTCTTGGCCGAGGAGTACCACCAGCAGTACCTCGAGGCGAACCCCCGCGGGTACTGCGGCATCGGTGGCACCGGGGTCAGCTGCCCCGTGGGCCTCGACCTCGACTGAGACGGCGCAGCGCCACCGATCCACCGAGTGCGGCCACGACCGAGGCCGCGAGTAGTGCTCCCGTGGCCGCGCGGTAGCCGGGGGAGCCCCACGCAAAGTCGGCGGCGACGTAGAGCATCGGAACGGTGAAACCGATGGCGCACAACGTTCCCAACACCAACAACGTCGAGACGCCAAGCGTCGAATCTCCCCGAGCGACCAGCCAGGCTCCGAGCATCACGCCCACCGCTTTACCGACGAGGCGGATGAGACCCAAGACGAGGAAGGTGGTGCCGGCCGAACCCCGCACCATGCTCGCATCGAGGGTGATCCCCACGGACACCAGGGCGAAGAGTGGCAGGACGACGATGGCTGACCACTCGGCGACCACTCTCTCTCGCCGTAACAGTTGATCGTCCGACCCGCGTGCGGCGAGGCCGATCACCACACCGGCGAGCGGCGGCTCCACGCCGGCCCACACCAGGGACACCCACACCGCCACACCCCAGACCAGCCAGATGGCTCGTCGTTCTAAGACTCCGGGCCGAAAGGTGGCGCTCAGGAGGAGGACTCCCACTGCCGTGACGCCCCCGACGCGGACGTGCGACACACCGGTCAACATCAGGAGGGCCACGCTGCCGACGTCGTCGGCTACGGCCAGCGTCAGGAGGAAGACGCGTAACTCGCGGGGTAGGCCTCGTCCCGCGAGCGCGAACACGGCGAGCGTGAAGGCCACGTCGGTGGCCATGGGCACGCCCCACGCGTGGCGGACATCGGGCAGCGACATGACAGAACCGACCACCACGCACAACAGTGCGGGAAGGGCCATCCCTCCGACTGCACCACCGAGCGCCGCAGTGCTCCGGCGTCCCGCGCGCCACTCTCGCGAGAGTTCGAGTCCCACTCCGACAAAGAAGATGGTCAACAGGAGATTGACGACCACATCGTGGACTGTCGCGAGGTGAGAATTGTTCAGTAGCGGTGACGACAGTGCACTGCGCGTTATCCGCTGGTAGGACGATGGTCCGCAAGTGGCCCACAGCACGGCCACCACGGCGGTGGTTCCCAAAGTGAGGGCTGCCGTGTTGTCGCGTTGCCACCAACGTTCGCGTGTGACCACGAGCGAAGGTTAGTGAGCGTCAAAAATCGGCTGGGGCACCGGTAGGGTGAGATTGTTCATTTACTCACAATCTTGAGAGGTTTCGATGTCGACTAGCCCCGAAGCCACGTCACTAGTCCCCAAGTCCCGTTTGTACGGGATCGTTTTTGCCCTCATGCTCGGCATGCTCCTCGCCGCCCTGGACGGCAGCATCGTGTCGACGGCCCTCCCGACCATCGTGGGCGATCTCCACGGCGCCAATCACCTGTCGTGGGTCGTGGTGGCGTACCTGTTGGCGTCGACGGTGTCGACACCGCTGTGGGGCAAATTCGGCGACCTCCATGGCCGCAAGCTCTACTTCATCGCCGCCATCATCGTGTTCTTGGTGGGCAGCGTCCTGTGTGGCGTGGCCGGCAACATGACCGCCCTCATCTTGTTCCGCGCCTTGCAGGGTCTCGGTGGCGGTGGCCTCATGGTCGGCGCCCAGGCCGTGATGGCCGATCTCGTCTCGCCGGCCGAGCGTGGTCGCTACTCCGGATTCTTCGGTGGCGTCTGGGGGGCCTCGACGGTTCTCGGGCCGCTCCTCGGAGGATTCCTCGTCGACTCGCTGTCGTGGCGCTGGATCTTCTACGTCAATCTTCCCCTGGGCGCCCTGGCCCTCGTCATGTGCGTGATCTTGTTGCCCCACAGCACGAACCGTCGGGAGCACGTGATCGACTGGGCGGGCGTGGTCACCTTGTTGATCGGCTCCTCGGCCCTGGTCTTGTTCACGTCGCTCGGTGGCAACTCGTTCGCCTGGCTGTCGCCCTGGTCGGTTGGTCTCGCGGTGACGGGAGTGCTGTTCACCGTGGCGTTTTTCGCGGTGGAACGTCGCAGCGCCGAGCCGATTCTCCCACCGTCGTTGTTCCGCAACCGGGTGTTCTCCTCCGCATCGGCCATTGGATTCGTCACCGGCTTTGCGATGTTCGGTTCCACCACGTTCCTGCCGCTGTTCTTCCAGATTGTTGATCACGCTTCCCCGACCGATTCGGGCCTCCGTCTGGTGCCGATGATGGCCGGAGTCTTCGTGTGCTCGGTCACCGTTGGCCAACTGGTGGCCAAGGGTTGGAAGTACCGCCCCTTCCCAATCGCGGGCACCGCCATCATGACCGGGGGACTGGCACTGTTCGCCACCATGACGCCCGCGACGAGCGCGACGGCCGTGTCGCTCTACATGATCATCCTGGGTTCGGGAATGGGTCTTGTCATGCAGGTGCTCGTCACGTCGGTGCAGAACGCGGTCCCGATGCAAGACATCGGGGCGGCCACGGCGGGTGCCAACTTCTTCCGTTCAATGGGTGGCTCATTCGGCACGGCAGTTTTCGGTGCCCTGTACTCGAACGAACTTCCGTCAGCCCTGGCTCGCAATCTCGCCGCCCGGGGAATTCACGGCCACGGTATTCCTCTGGATAACTGGTCGCCGAAGTTCCTGCTGTCGCTGCCGACGAACGTGGTCGACGCCATCGTCCACGCGGTGTCGGACACCATTGACCACATCTTCGTGTGGTCCATCGTGGTGGGCGTAATTGCGTTCGTGGTGTCACTCACGCTTCCCGAGGTGGCGATGCGCCGGACTATTCACCCCACCGCTGACGAAATTCCGATGTCCAACGCCGAATCGATTCTCTGATCTGAGCCAG
>CAWUMA010000039.1:0-5929 GCA_963923835.1 uncultured bacterium | reverse complement strand
ACTTGGCGATGGTGTCCATCATGGTGATGACCCCCGTGCATATGTCCCATGTTGAGGTGACGCTCTCGGTAATCGGCCTGGTGATCAGCGTTCACGTTCTGGGCATGTTCGCGTTTTCTCCCCTCGTGGGATCTCTCAGTGACCGATGGGGCCGGGTGCGCGTCATTCAGATAGGTGTCGTTCTCTTGCTCGCGGCCGCGGCGGTCGCGGGGGTGTCGCCGGCCATGAACGCCGTGTCGCTCGGGGCCGGACTGTTTCTGCTCGGACTGGGTTGGTCTTGCACGTTGATTGCCGGTTCCACGATGTTGTCCGAATCGATGACGGTTGAGATGCGACCATCCTCACAGGGTGCCAGCGACCTCATGATGAACCTTCTCGGGGCCGTGGGTGGCGCGGCGAGTGGCGTGATCTTGAGTGTCGCGTCGTACGGGTGGCTCTGCTTTTTCGTGGGGGTTCTGGTGTGCGCACTCGGTGGTTGGTCACTGAGAATCCGGTCGTGATCGTGGCCACGATGGCAACCCACTACCCTTCGGCCATGTTCGGTGGTGTCCAATCATGACGGGTCGCCTGGACGGGAAAGTCGTTCTGGTGACTGGCTCCGGCGGTGGCTTGGGGCGTGAATACGCCCTGGCTCTCGCCCGTGAGGGGGCCTCAGTGGTGGCCAATGATTTCAATGCCGACCTGGAAGGAACGGTTAACTCGCAGGACCGCGCCGGTGCCGTGGCGGCCGAGATCGCGGCCCTCGGCGGCCACGCCGTGGCCAATCGAGACAGCGTTGCGTCGTGGTCGGGGGCACGAGCCATGGTGGACATGGCCATCGACACTTTCGGTCGCCTCGACATCGTGGTCAATAACGCGGGGGTGAATCACCAGCACCGTCTGGCCACGCTCACCGAGGATGAAGTCGATATCGAACTAGACGTGCACCTCAAGGGAACCATCGCCGTGAGCCACTTCGCCGCGGCCTATTGGTTCCAAGAAGGACCCGCTCAGGGCCGGGCCATCGTGAATACGACCTCGGCGGCGGGACTTCACCCGGCGAGTGGTGCGGGTATCTACGGTGCCGCCAAAGCGGGTGTCGCCGCCCTCACGGTGAGTCACGCCCAAGAACTCGCGTCGCTGGGGGTGCGAGTCAACGCAGTCGCCCCGTGTGCGCGCACGAGGATGGTGGAAGGAGCCCCGGTCATCAACGCGATGATGCCCCGTCCCGACCAGGGTTTTGATCGGCACTTGCCTGAACACGTGGCACCCTTCGTCGTCTATCTCTCCAGCGGAGCGAATCGCTTCACCGGGCGCATCTTCGCCGTGGAGGGCCCCGATTTCGCGATCTACCAACCCAGCGCTGTCGTGGACGAATGGTCCCATGATGGTCCGTGGCGAGTGGCCGACATCGAAGAGGTTTTGCGCGACGTGGGTCAGCAAGCAACGGTTCGCGCATTTGTGCCCAATGGGCCGATCGACCTCCCGGTTCCCCCGGGGCGCACCCTGCGCGACTTGGGGTCGGCCCCGTAGGCGTTGGTAGCCTTCGCGCGTGGAGATACGGCTCGACAATCAAGTAGTGGTCATCACCGGGGCTAGTCGGGGAATCGGGCTGGCCATTGCGGCCGAAGTGCTGTCCTCGGGCGGACTGGTGGTGCTGTCGTCACGCAAAGAGGACAACCTCCGTGAGGCGGTGAACGAACTCGGTGGACCGAACGAGCGAATTTCGACGATCGCCGCCAACGCCGGCCGGAGTGAGGACACCGAGCGGGTTATCGAGTTGGCCATGAACCGCTACGGCCGGATTGACGGGCTGGTGAACAACGCCGCGACGAGCCCCCATTACGGACCACTCGTCGAAATCTCCGACTCGCAGATGACAAAGACTTATGACACCAACTTGGCCGGCGTGATGTACGCCGTGCGCGCCGCCTGGCACGCCGCGATGAAGGAGCACGGTGGCTCCATCGTGAACGTGGCCTCTATTGGTGGGCTCGGTCCGGGTTCCAATATCGGTTGGTACAACGTGACCAAAGCCGGTGTCATTCACCTCACCCGTCAACTGGCCTTCGAATTAGGGCCGAACGTGCGCGTCAACGCCATCGCGCCGGGGGTCGTGCGAACCGAGATGGCCCGCGCCCTCTGGGACGGACGCGAAGAGGTGTTGAACTCGCGTATCCCGCTGCATCGCATTGGAGAGCCCGACGACATCGCCAAGTTGACCGTGTTTTTGTTGTCGTCGGCTAGCTCGTGGATCACCGGTCAGACCCACGTCATTGATGGCGGGACGACCATTCGGCCCAACGGAGGCCTGGGATGAGCGAGCGACACCCTCACGGTCAGGCGACGGCCCAGGTTGTCGACGAACACATCTTGCACATCGTCATGGACCGAGTGGAGAAGAAGAACTCCTTCACGCCCAAGATCATCATCGAAATTTCTGAGCACCTGACGCGCCTCGACGACGACCCCGATCTGTGGGTGGGGGTGATTTCATTTGCGGGCGACCACTCGTCGGGCGGCCTCGACATGCCCTTGTTCTTCGGCCCCGACGCCGATCGCGCCGCACTCGACCGGGGCGTGGGAGTCGACCCCTTCGGCTTGCGCCAGAGGCTTCGCAAGCCGCTCGTGACCGCGGTGCAAGGCATTACCTACACGGCGGCAATCGAAATGGCGCTTGCGGGTGACATCATCATTTCCGCTGAAGACGCGAAGTTCTCTCAAATTGAGCCACGCCGAGGCCTCACGGCTCTGGGTGGTGCCACCATCCGATACGTCGAACGGGCCGGCTGGGGCAACGCCATGTTGCACCTGCTGACTGGTGACGTGTTCGACGCCGCCGAGGCCTACCGCATCGGGCTGGTCCAGGAAGTGGTACCGGTCGGTCGACAGGTGGAGCGAGCGCTGGAGATCGCCCGTGAGATCGCCCGTTGTGCACCTATTGCCGTCCGCGAAACCATTGCCAACGCGCGCATCGCCATTCTGGACGGTGAGCAGGCGGCGATTGACGACATGCCCCGAGTCCGTCGTGAGTTCATGAAGTCCGAGGACATCACCGAAGGAATCGCGTCGTTCCGGGAACGCCGCGACGCGCGCTTCACCGGTCGATAGAGATCAGGCCGGTGGGCGAACCGGCCCGCCAGCGAAGTAGTCCGCCAGAGCGGCGCCGTCGATCCCCCATTCCGTCAGAGCCCCGACACCAATTCGTCCCGACAGCGCGCGCTGCAACGTGTTCAAGTCGAGCTCGGCGCCGAGAACGTCGGCCGCGAGTTCGGGTCGATTCTTAGTCATGGGCCGCAAGACGAAGGCGAGCGCAATGTCGCGCGCGTCATCGCTGCCCCCAGGTCGGCCAACCGCCTCACGAAGATCTTGTTCGTGGGTGTACGCATCCATGACGATTTGGCTGTTGATGGAATGGGGCATTCCCGCCATCACGGCATCGAAGGCCTCGGCGGTCGTCTCGTACGCGTCGGCGAGTTGGCTGAGGCTCTGGCCCCGGTGCCGGTCCACCTGGCGTTGCGTCCAGTCGTCGCCGGGGGCACCGTCCATTGACCCCGACAGGACATCCTCGGGCACCCCGATGAGGTGGGCACTTAGTTGGGCGACGTCCCAGGCAGGACAGCCGGGCACGTTCGTACGGGCCGCCTCCTCGGGCAGAGTGCGCAGCAGTCCCACCACCCGTTCACGGATGCCGCGATAGGCGGCGGCTACCTCTTCGGGCGCGAATCGGCGTTCATCGGTCATGGTGAAGTTGTAGCAGGTTGGTGGTGTCACACCCATGTGCTGTAGTCATCACGTGGAACCCGAGCGCTTAGATCCCGTTCAGTACCAAGAAGAGTGTCGTCTCTTGTTCGCCACGCTCACGGAGCAGGAGTTGCTGGAACGAATCGAGCGTGAGAATCGCAACAACGGCTGGGGCGTCGCCCGATCTATCTATTTAGCCGAACTTCGTGACGCGTGCGAGAGCCGCGGGATGGATTACGAGGCGCTTCGTCGCCGCACGTAATTAGTTCGCGGGCGGAACGTTGAACATCCAACGAATTCCGAACTGATCGAGGCAGCTTCCCCAGTAACCCCAGAATTCGTCCCGCATGCCCGAGCCCTCGGCACCGCCCTCGCTCAAGACGGCGTAGATGCGGTCCGCCTCCTCGCGGGTGTCGAGATTGAGGTTGATGGTGGTGTTGTTTCCCACGCGAACGGTCTGGCCCATTGAGGCGACCATGTCCGTCGCCATGATCCGGTGGCCCGCCACAATGTCCATTTCCGCGTGCATGACCATGTCGAGTTCGGCGTCGGACAGCGGCGGTCGGGCGTCGGCGGGCATATCGCGGAAGCGCATGATGGGCCCCAGAGGCTGGGTGAAGGCCCGGCCGTAGAGGGTGAACGCTTCCTCGGTCTGCCCTTGGAAGTTGAGATACGTACTGACAGAGGCCATCTAGTCAGCCTAGGTCGTTAGCGACGGGTCAATGGCCAGAAATTGTCGTCTGGTACATCAAGAGCCGCGAGCACTGCCTGTGCGGCTCGGCGGCCACTCACGAGGGCGCCTTGAATGGAGGGGGTCTGCAAGTAGTCGCCGGCCACGAAGAGTTCGCCGCGGGTTGCGGGTGCGTTGAGGCGAAGCGGCGTGGCGATACGCGGCAGCGCCCGGGCCACTGTGGTGCGAGTTAGGAGTTCCACATTGGCACGGTCGAGATTGTAGAAACGGGCCACATCGGTGCGCATCTCGAGGTCGCGTCGGGCGTCATGTTCGCCGTTGACGGCGACCGCCAGAAGCGTGCGTCGGTGCGGCGCGCGCTCGGGGGCCACGCTCGCCACATCGAGAATCGAGGCCAGTGACCGGCGCACGAGGTCCAAGCGGAGTCGTTCGCCATGAGCCACCGGAGGCGTGGTGAACCACCACGTCGTGGTGGCGCGCCAACCGGCCGATCCGCCACCCGTCAGCCACGCCGCGTTGTCCTGATCCGTGGCGACCACGACCGCCCGGGCGTGGCGGGTGCCCCGATCGGTGTCGACGCGGGTGGCGCCGACCCGGTGAACACGATTCCCGAGTTCCATGGTGACCTGAGGCACCGAAGCCGCCAGGGCGCGGGGGAGCGCTCGCGCACCGTTCGACGGCGTCGACGGGCGTCCGTTGGCGAACGACTTCAGCAACAAGCGTGTGTAGTGCCACGAAGTGTCGAGTTCACTGTCGAGGAGCGTGCCCTGTAAGAAAGGAGTGATCACGTCGGTCACGGTGCCCGGGCTGACCCCGGCGGCGAGGAACCCGTCTCGAGTCGGGAGGTCCGCACCCCGGGTGAGTCGACGTACGGACGAGAACTTGGATCCGGCGAAGACCTTCCCCAAGGCCCAGGCGTCTCCCAGCGGCAAGTGCCCACGGAGCACCGCAGGCACTGCGCGCCAAGGGGCCCGACGGGGGTCGGCGAGCGTCCATTCCGTCTCGGGCGTCCGGTACGTCACCGCCGCGGGGAAGCGACGCAAATCCAGTTGCGGGATGACGCCGGCGGCGCGCAATTCGGGATAGGCGGGGTTGATGAGCTGAAACCCCTCGTCGATGATGTAGCCGTCGAGGTCGAAGGAGTGCACTCGACCCCCCACGTGAGGGGCCTGGTCGATGACGATGACGTCGAGTCCACGACGGCCGAGCACCTGGGCGCAGCGAAGTCCGGCGAGCCCCGCACCGACGATGATGACGTCGTGGCGGCTCTGGTCGGACACGTAGTCAGGCTAGTTACGCTGAGAGCATCAACTATTCGCCTGATGTCGTCCTGTACGACGGACCCTGCGGGGTGTGTCGAGCCGCCGTGTCGTGGATGAACGGCCATCTCCGGCCTGTCCCTCTCGCGCGTCCCTCCCAGGACTTCTCGGACGACGAACTCGCCGAGTGGAGGCTCACCCGCGCTCAGGTGGAGCGCTCGGTGTGGTGGGTGCACGGTACGCACCGTTGGTCCGG
>CAWUMA010000038.1:0-6157 GCA_963923835.1 uncultured bacterium | reverse complement strand
CGCCCTCGTGGTTCGACTGGACGTGGCGAAGTTCGTGGCCCGCGGCGCGGGCGGTGTCGGTCAGTCGGTCCACGTGTTCGGCCAGCGTCTGGGTGCCGTACTGCGCCGGATCGCGCGAACCAAGTTGATCGAGATTCGGACCCGAGAGGAGAAGGATTTCACTCATAGTGACGCTCCGAACGCTACTAGCGAGTCGCGAACCGCCACCGGGTCCACGCCGCGAACGACTTCGATGCCCTGGGGTCCGTCGAGGACGAAAGTGAGGTCGTGGCGCGCTTTCTTATCGGCCCGCATCCGCTCGATCGCCTCATCGGCGCCGACCCGACGGGTGAGGGCCGGTTCGAGATCGAAGGCTCGCAGCACCGCGTCGGTGCGAGTCACGACATCGTCGCCGACCCTTCCGAGGTCGCGCGCCAAGCGGGCCGCGAAGGCCAGGCCGGTGGCCACCGCCTCTCCGTGGCGCAAAGGATCGGCGTCGCGCTCCAGCGAAATCGCCTCCACCGCGTGGCCGAGGGTGTGGCCGTAGTTGAGAAGCGCCCGCTGACCGCCCTCACGCTCGTCACCCGACACCACGCGTGCCTTCAGCCGCACCGCCATGGTGACGAGCTCATCGAAACTGGCGTCACCGAGAAAGTCCATGCCCCGACCCTCCAGCAACCAACACTTGGCGACCTCGGCCATACCGGCCACCCGGTCACGTGTCGGCAGGGTGTCCAGCACTGTGAGATCGCACAGAACACCTACGGGCTGATGGAAGGCCCCCATCAGGTTCTTGCCGGCGGCAATGTCGATGGCGGTTTTGCCTCCGATTGCCGCGTCGACCTGTCCGGCCACCGTGGTGGGCACGTGAATCACGGCCACTCCCCGCAGGTAGACGGCGGCCGCGAAACCCGCCAGGTCGGTGACGGCTCCACCACCCACCGCGACGACCACATCATCTCGGGACAGCCCCATCGCCGCGAACTCGTCGACCACGGCGCCGAGCACTGACAACGACTTGGCCGCCTCGCCGTCGGGTACGTCGATGATCCGCGCGGTCAGGCCCGTTTCGATAGCCCACCACGGTTGATGACGCAGTGACGCCGAAGTCACGACAGCGGCAAGTTGCGCCCGCGGTGCGCGCTGCGCGACGAGCGCGGCCAACTCGTGACGGGCGTCATGGCCGACGAGCACCTCGTAGGAACGAGTGCCGAGGTCCACCGGAATTCTCAGCAACACTGCCCCCTCGCGGATCGTCGCACGGCCGCGGCAACCTCGACGGGCGTGCCCGACGAGTCAACCCGACAGCACGCCACGGATTCATACAGCGACGCACGCCGGGCCCGCAGGTCCCGCAGGGCGCCGGCCGGGTCCGAACCGAGGAGCGGGCGGTCCCCCGTCGCCACACGTTCGAGCAGCGTCTCGTCCGGTGCGTCCAGCCACACCACTACTTCGTCGGCGAGGCGCTCGCGGACCGCTTCGGTGGTCACCGCGCCCCCACCGGTCGCGACCACGACGTCACGGTCGAGTTCGCGGAACAACACCTCGGCTTCGCGAGCCCGGAAAGCCGCCTCGCCCTCTCGACGGAGGAAGTCGGCCACTGATTCACCCAGGGCATCACTCAGGGCGACGTCGGAGTCGACGAAGGGGACATCGAATTCGTGGGCCAACACGGCGCCCACCGTCGATTTACCGGCGCCGGGCAATCCCACGAGCACCAGGCGGGCCACGCCTACCCCAGAGCCCGCGACGCGGTGGACCCGAGGTGAGCCACGTACTGGTCGTGGTTGCGCACGAACTCCTCGAGCGAGTCACCGCCGAACTTGCGCAGGGCCTCGTTCGCGAGAACCAGCGCCACCATGGCCTCGGTGACGACACCGAGAGCGGGAACGGCGGTCACGTCCGTGCGCTCCTTAAACGACACCGTCGACTCGCCGGTGGCGACATCGACGGTTTCGAGTACCGGTCGGTTCAGGGTCGCCAGTGGCTTCATCGCCACGCGGGCAATGACCGGAGATCCCGAGGTCATGCCACCCTCGAGACCTCCCGCGTGGTCGCTGCGACGGACAAAGCCTCCGCTGCGGCCCTGCGCGGAGTCAATTGCGATGGCGTCGTGGGCCTCGCTCCCGCGCTGGGCGGCTTGGGCCATGCCGTCGCCGATCTCCACGGCCTTCACAGCCTGAATGCTCATAAGGGCACCCGCGAGCAGACCGTCGAGTTTGCGGTCCCAGTGCACGTAACTGCCCAGCCCGGCCGGCGCGCCGTACGCGATCACCTCCACGATGCCACCGAGCGAGTCACCGTCCTTCGCGGCCGCTTTGATCTCGGCGATCATCGCCTCGGCCACCGCACCGTCGAAACAACGCACCTCGCTGGCGTCGATCGTGTCGAGGTCGCCGGGTCCGGGACGAACATCCGACGTGGTCGCCACCGAACCGATGCGCACCACGTGACTGATGACGTCCACGCCCAGTGCGCGCAACAGGGCCTTGGCCAGTGCCCCGGCCGCCACGCGGGCCGTCGTCTCGCGGGCACTGGCGCGCTCGAGCACGTCACGGGCGTCGTCGAAGGCGTACTTCTGCATGCCGACCAAGTCGGCGTGGCCCGGGCGAGGCGCCGTGAGTTTCTCAGTGGGCTGGCCGGGAGCCGCGGCCATCTCGGTCTCCCACTTCGGCCACTCGGAGTTCATGATCTCGATCGAGACCGGACCACCGATGGTGCGGCCGTGACGCACCCCGCCGGTCAGACGGAGTTCGTCACGCTCAAAGCGCATCCGCGGGCCGCGTCCGAAACCCAGACGCCGACGGGCGAGCTCGTCACCGATCTCCTCCACGGTGATGGGCAGGCCGGCCGGAAGACCTTCCACGATGACCGTGAGCAGAGGTCCGTGACTCTCACCGGCGGTTAGAAAGCGCAACATTGACCAATTCTACGCAAACGCGCAGGGGTCAGTCGCGGGCGTAGAAGGGGTTCTCCCCCGACGCGTGGTCGGTGACGTCGCGCACGTCGGTCAACTCCTCGATGGCCGCACGCAGCGACTTCTCGATGCCCGACGACAGCGTCATGCGACTCATGGCGCAACCTTGGCATCCCCCCGAGAGGCGGATGTAGGCGACACCGGACGCTTCGTCCATCGCCACGAGGTCGGCCCGGCCGCCGTGCGCGGCGATGGAGGGGTTGACGTCCTGCTCGAGAACCTCGATGGCGCGCACCGCGAGAGGGCCTTCGACGCCCAGTGCCAGGATCTCCTCGGGCACGCCCGGGTTCAGTTCCTCGGGGGTCGGGGCGTTGGGGTTCACCAGAACCAGGCCACCGCCACCGTCAGCGGCAAATTCGAGACGGCTGCCGCGCAGCCGCGACACCGAGGCGGCGGGAACGACAATCGTCACGTCGCCGTCGCGACCCACGGCCGCGTCATCGGCGGCGTGCGACAACTCGGAAAAGTAGAGGTCGTAGGAGTAGCCCGGTCCACGCGTACCCGTCACTTCCACCCACAACGCGAGGTCGGCCGCACCTTCTTCGGCCGCCAGGGCGTCCAGAACCACGTCGCGCGCCTCGTCGCTCAAAGTCAGAACATCGAACGTGGTGTCACTCGTCACGTCACTCAGTGTAAGGGGGTGCTCTCACATCCCCGTCAAGTAGCGTGGCGAGACGTGACCGCCATTCCCGCCGATGCCCACGAGTGGATCGCCTTCGAGGACCGACACCGCGAGCGAACCTGGATGTTCGACGTGACGTTCCTCGAGAGCAACTGGAGCTGCATCTTCGGTGCGGGTTGCCAGGGTGTGTTGACGGGGCCGGCCGAAGAGCAGGCGCAGGGCTGCTGCTCGTACGGCGCGCACCTGTCCGACGAGAAGGATCGCAAGCGGGTCGAAAAAGCCGCCAAGCGTCTGACTGACGATCAGTGGCAGTTCCGTGCCAAGGGCAAGGACGGCACGACGCGCGTCAAGAAGAACGGCGAAATCATCACCAAACTGGTGAAGGACGCCTGCATCTTCTTGAACCGTCCCGACTTTCACCGGGGGCCCGGCTGCGCCCTCCACCTACTCGCCATGGACAACAACGAGAGCTACATCCCTCTCAAACCCGAGGTGTGCTGGCAGGTGCCGCTCCACCGCGACGACGAGGTCGGTGACGACGGACACGTGGTCACGCGAATCGGACAGTGGAACCGGCGTGACTGGGGAGCCGGTGGTGCGGACTTTCACTGGTGGTGCACCCAGGACGACACCCGCGCCTTCGTCGGTCAGACAAGGGTCGTTGACTCGATGCGCGAGGAGTTGATTGCGATGGTGGGCGACGAGGTGTACTCCGACCTACTCGCCTACATGGACAGCCGTCGCGCCGTACCGGCGCCCACCCGGCTCGCGCACCCCGTTCGGCGCGCGAAGTAACTCAGCCCTCGGCGGCCAGCGGGTCGTCTTCAGTCGAGACGGTGCGAGGCAACGAACCGAGAATTTCGTCGAAGCGGTCTTCTTCCGCGAGGCACCATTCGGCGTGAACGTCCTCGGGAGCGGCACCGCACTCGTCACACGCGGTGGCGCGGGGCCCCGTCGAACGCTTCAGTTCACGGGCTTCGACAAATCGACGGTGGCGACCCTTTTTCACGTCTCACTCCTCACCGGCCCCAAGCGCTACCGCACCGAGACCCTTCCGGACGAACCGGAATGAGACTCCATCCTACCAACTGCCCGTGACCCGCACACCTAGCCCGTACCATTCCCCCGTGGCCCAATTCGACCCCCAGGACATGATTCTGCGTTTCCGTGAACGCGCCGAGGCCGTTCGGCGCCGGGGGCTACCCCCGGTCGAAGGTCCCGAGCGCCAGCGCTTCATCGAAGCGGCCCAGACCGACTTCCAGGACTTCGCGATGATCGGTGACGCCACAGCCACCCTCGACGACGGGATTCTGCGGCTCGAGATCGACCTTCGCCCCCGGCCCTAGCGGGCCGCGGCGTCCAGGCGGGCCCGGCCCTCGGAGAGAGATGCCATGCCCGACCGAAGCGAGGCGAGAGCCAGCGACTCGTACCCCGCCCCGCGCGCGGCGTAACAACGGTTCGCCCCGGCCCCGAAGTCGTCGTAGGCGCGCCCGAGCAGCGTCGTCGCCTGATCGTCGGGCGTGGGCAGTGCGGAGTTCGCGGCCTGGGCATCGAGCAACAAGATGGCGCAGACCGTGCGACGCGTGTCGACTGTCGAAGCGGGATCCTTTAATTGCTCGGCCGCGCGGCGCACGTCGTGCACCAGCGTGGTGGTGTTGGCGTCAAAGTGCGCCTCTGTGCGCCACTGGGACACGGCGACCGTCGTGCTGACCGATCCGCACCCGGCCAGCACCAGCGCCGACAGAGCAATCAGCAGGGAACGCCTCACGAGGCGATAACGAGGTGGAGCTGGCGGCGTCCCCGGCGCACCACGAGGTAGCGACCATGGAGGGCGCGTTCGAGCGACACGCGCTCCCCCGCCTCGACGCGCACGTTGTTGACGTACACGCCGCCTTGTTCGACGAAACGCCGGGCCTCGCCCTTCGAGCTCGCCAACTCGCAACGCACCAGGAGGTCGACAGGGTCGACCCCCGCCTCGAATTCGCTGCGCGACCACTGCGAGTGTGGGGCGTCGGCCGTGGCGTCGAGCAACGTCGCCTCATCGAGTTCGGCGATCTCCTCACTGAACAGCGCCTCGCCGGCGCGCTCCGCCTGGCGGGCCGCGTCCTCGCCGTGCACCAGCGCCACGACGGCGTGGGCCAACGCCCGCTGCGCCCGGCGCTCCTGAGGTGCCCGCGCGGTGGCCTCTTCGAGCTCGCGAATCGTGTCGTGGTCGAGGAACGTGAAGTACTTCAGGAGTTTCGGAGCGAGTTCGTCGTCGACGTTCAAGAAGAACTGGTGGAAGGCGAAGGGCGACGTGCGCTGCGGGTCGAGCCACACCCGGTCGTTTCCCGACTCGGACTTGCCGAACTTCTGGCCGTCGCTGCGCGTGATGAGCGGCGACGTGAGGCCGAACGCCGCGTGGCCGGTCTCTTTGCGCACCAGCTCGGCCCCGGCGGTGATGTTGCCCCACTGGTCGGACCCTCCCAACTGCAGGGTGCAACCGTGGTCGAGGTGCAGACGCAAGAAGTCGTAGGCCTGGAGCAGCATGTAGGAGAACTCGGTGTAGGAGATACCGACGTCCTCGCGCTCGAGTCGAC